>JANOWZ010000395.1:0-24719 GCA_031418155.1 Deinococcales bacterium | reverse complement strand
ATTCGTGGCGCGATGGCATCGTTCCCGAACCTCGAGCATGTGGCGGTGTTTGACACGGCGTTTCACCAGACCATGCCGGAACGCGCCTTTCGTTACGCCGTGCCGAATGACTTGTACCTCGAGCATGGCGTGCGTCGTTACGGCTTTCATGGGACCAGCCACGCTTTTGTGACCGCGCAGGCCGCGAAAATCTTGGGCGTGCCGCTCGAGCGTTCGGCGTTGATCAGTGCGCATTTGGGCAATGGCTGTTCGTTGGCGGCGGTCTTGAATGGGCGCAGCGTGGATTGCAGCATGGGTTTGACACCGCTCGAGGGGTTGGTGATGGGCACGCGCTCGGGCGATGTCGATCCGGGCTTGCATGGCTTTTTGCAGACGCAACTCGGTTGGAGCCTCGAGAAGATCACAGGCGTGTTGAACCGTGAGAGTGGCTTGCTCGGGCTTTCGGGCCTTTCCAACGATTGCCGTGAATTGCAGGAGGCGGCGCACAATGGTCATGAGGGCGCTCTGTTGGCGCTCGAGGTCTTCTGTTATCGGCTCGCCAAGGGCATTGCGGCGATGAGCGTCGCGCTCGGCAAGTTGGATGCGTTGATCTTCACGGGCGGCATCGGCGAGAACAGCGTGTTTGTGCGGGCCAAAACCCTCGAGTTGCTGGCCGTGCTCGGCCTGCATTTGGATGCGCCCAGAAATGCGCTCGCGGTGGCTGGAAAATCCGGCAAGATCAGCGAGGATGGACGCACGGTGGCGTTGGTCGTGCCAACCAACGAGGAACTGATGATTGCGCTCGAGACGCAGGAGGTGCTGGCATGAAAACCTTGTTCGTGACACCGGTCGGTGGTCATGTCGGCCTGTCGAGTTCGGCGCTCGGGTTGGTGCGGGCGTTGCAACGCTCGAGTTTGAAGGTGGGTTTTTGCAAACCGATTGCGCAAGAGCATACAGGTGTTGATCGCAGTGTTCATTTTGCCCGAGTCGCCTGTGGGCTCGAGGTTCCCGATCCGGTCAGTTTGGATCGCAGTGAATTGCTGTTGGGTCAACAAGAGGAGGACACACTGATGGAGGAGATCGTCGGTGTGGCCTCGCGTGCCGCCGAGGGTTGCGATGTGCTGGTCGTCGAGGGGCTGGCCTTGGGTTCGAGCAATGCGTATGCGCAAAAACTCAACTCGAACACGGCCCGCAATTTGAACGCGCAGGTGGTTCTGGTCGCCAGCCTCGAGCGTGGTGAGGTCACGGAATTCACCGATGGCCTCGAGATTGCCGCCCGAGAATTTGAGGGCCGTGAAGGATCAGGTTCGGTTGGCGGTCGGCTGGCGGGTGTGATCGTGAACTTCGTGCCGGTCGGTTTCAACATGGTCGAATGGTCGAAATCCCTGAAAAAAAGTGCGGTGCTCTCGAGCCTGCCGATCCTTGGGATCGTCCATCAGAATGCGGAACTGGCCGCGCCACGTACGATTGATGTGGCGCAATTCTTGAAGGCCGAGGTCATCAATGAAGGTCAGATCCGTTCGCGGCGCGTGCGGGTCAACATGGTCACGGCCCGCAGCGTCGAGCACATCGTCGAACTGTTCAAACCGGGCACGTTGGTTGTGGCCCCCGGCGACCGTGAGGATGTCATCATGGCGACCAGCCTCGCGGCGCTCAACGGCACGCCGCTGGCGGGCTTGCTGTTGACCAGCGGCTTCAAACCCAGGGAATCAATTTGGCGCTTGTGCAAACCCGCGCTGTCCGGTGATCTGCCGGTGATGATGGTCGAATCGAACTCGTACACCACGGCCAGCCTCTTAAACCAGATGGATTCGCAAGTGCCGCTGGATGACCATGAACGCATCGAAAAAGTGCTCGAGTACGTGGCCGATCACCTCGAGACGAAAGCGTTGCAGGCGCAATTCAAGGTTTCGGACGAGAACCGACTCTCGCCGCCCGCGTTTCGGTACGAACTGATCCGGCGCTCGAGGCTTGCTGGCAAAACGATTGTGCTGCCCGAGGGTGACGAGCCGCGCACCGTGCGGGCAGCCGCAATCTGTCACGAGAAAGGCATCGCCAAGTGCGTGCTGTTGGCGAAACCCGAAAGCGTGCGGGCTGTCGCCGAAGCGCAGGGTGTGACGCTGCCTCTGGACCTGCAAATCATCGATCCGGCGAGCGTGCGCAGCCAGTACATCGCGCCAATGGTTGAGTTGCGCAAACACAAAGGTTTGACCGCACCGATGGCGGAGGCGCAACTCGAGGATAACGTGGTTTTGGGAACGATGATGTTGGCGCTTGGTGAGGTGGACGGTTTGGTTTCCGGCGCGATCCACACGACCGCGAACACCGTGCGGCCCGCGCTGCAACTGATCAAAACCGCTCCGGGTGTCAAACTTGTCTCGAGCGTGTTTTTCATGCTGATGCCAGAGCAAGTCCTCGTCTATGGCGATTGCGCCATCAACCCGAACCCGAGCGCCGAGGAACTGGCCGAAATCGCCATGCAAAGCGCCGACAGTGCCACCGCCTTCGGCATCACGCCCAGGGTGGCGATGCTTTCGTACTCCACCGGCTCGAGCGGCGAGGGCGAAGATGTCGAACGGGTCGCGCAGGCCACCAGAATCGCCCGAGAGAAACGCCCGGACCTGATGATCGATGGGCCGTTGCAATACGATGCGGCCAGCGTCGCCAGCGTCGGCAGGCAGAAGGCACCGGACAGCCCGGTGGCGGGACGGGCGACCGTGTTTGTCTTCCCAGATTTGAACACCGGCAACACCACGTACAAGGCGGTGCAACGCAGCGCCAACGTCGTCAGTGTCGGCCCGATGCTGCAAGGGTTGCGCAAACCGGTGAATGACTTGTCGCGCGGCGCGTTGGTGGATGACATCGTCTACACGATTGCCCTGACCGCGATTCAGGCCGCGAGTTCGTAGGTGTCGGGTTCCGAATACCCGCAGCGTAACGATTTGACCAGCTCGAGTTTGGCCGCCTGCGCCGCTGGGCAGTGGCCAAAGAAAATTCCGACGGTGGCACAGAACCCGAACGCCACCACAGTGCTCGAGCCGCCGATGATCGGGGTGATGTTGGCTCAGCGTTTCTCGAGCAGGCCCAATAATTTCTTTAGGTCGTCCTCGCCCGGTCCGCCATTGAACGGATTGAACGGCGTGTTGTTTTGCATCGCGCCGATCATGGCGAAAACCTTTGGGCCTGGAAATCCGGTTCCGGCGAAGCTGGGCCGACCCCCATTTTTGCGTTGTTCCTCGGCGCGTTTGAGGCGTTCGCTATCGATCCAGGTCAGTTGCTTGGTCGTGATCACCTCTTCCTCGAGTTTGAGCGTGATCGCTGTCGCATCTTTGAGTTTGAGTTCCGCACGGCTGCCGAGGTCTTTGAGGATTGGCGTGGCTTTCTTCGCTTGATTGCTGTTGAAGGCGAGGCCCGCTTGCTTGTCCATCTCGAGAAAGATGTTGACCGTGTTTTGCAACTCGAACCAGGGTTTGTATTTCTCGATCATTTTTGGATCGGGCGGACCAAATTGACCAAAGGCGGACGAGAAGGCAAGGATGGATGCAAAGGCGATCATGACGCGGTGTTTCATATGGACCTCCAAATGAAGTTGAGGGGAAATGCCTCAAGTGCTCGAGCAGATTGACCAGCAATCAAGTTTGATCAAGCATTCATGGTGGGCAGAACCGTCACCCGGCGCGGCACGAGAACTGTGCGGGCGCAAACAACGAACGCGGCGAGCAAGGTGATGATCAAGGTCGGGATGGCTTGACCAACCTCGCCGCGTATCAGGTGTGTCATGACGGCACCGATCATGATGAGGGTCAGTCCGGCGGCGGCGAGCGGTGTCAACTTGGGCTGGATGTTCAACGTCCATGGCAGGATCAAACCGATGGCCCCGAAGACTTCAAGGACTCCAATCGCAACCATGAAGCCCCTCGAGAACGGCAGGGCATCGAAGATCACCCTCATCGGTTCGGGCGGGGAGATCAGGACGGCACCGTGCAGGGCGAAGATCACCGCCAACAGTGCTTGGACAATCCAGATAAAAAGATTCATGTCACGCCTCCGTTCGGTTTGCTCGAGCATTGCTTCATTCGTAACGCAGTGATTCGACCGGATCGAGTTTCGCAGCCCGAGATGCTGGGTAGTAGCCGAAGAAAATGCCGACACCGGCGCTGAATCCGAATGCCAGCATCAGGCTCGAGGCTCCAACGATTGGGGTGATGTTGGTGACTGCGCCGACACCGTAAGCGAGGGCCAATCCGAGCAGCACGCCGATCAATCCGCCACCGACGGAGAGCACGAACGCCTCGATCAAGAATTGCAAGAGGATGTCTCGAGGTTTTGCACCGAGGGCTTTGCGAATGCCAATTTCTCGGGTGCGTTCGGTCACGCTCACCAGCATGATGTTCATGATGCCGATGCCACCGACCAGCAAACTGATGCCCGCCACACCGATCAAAAAGAGGTTCAGGATCACCGTGACTTGTCCGACACTTTTGAGCGCATCGGCTTGGTTGGCGACATTGAAATCGTACAGATCAGGGCTCGCTTTGCGGTGGCGTTGTGCGAGCAATTCGGTCATTTGGGCTTCCAATTCGGGCAGGTCGGCTTTGTCCCGAGCCGCGACCGAAACGCTTTGCACGGTCGTTGCGCCATCCGTGCTGGTCTGCTTGCCGAGCCGCTGCTGGTACGTGCCGAGCGGGACGAAGACCTGTGTGTTTGGACTGCCGAAACCGCTGTTGCCCTTGTCGGGCATCACGCCGATCACGGTGAAGCTGATGCCGCTGAGTTTGAATTTCTTGCCGAGCGGATCGACCGTGCCGAACAAATCCGTGCCGACCTCATGGCCGATCACGGCGACACGCTTGCGGGCGGTGACATCGGACTGCGTGAACCATCCACCGCGCTCACTGCTCGAGTTGCGCACGGTTTCGTAATCCGGCCAGGTGCCGACGACGGTGACGTTCATGTTGGTGGCATCAAATTTTGCTTGCATGTTCGATTGCACGGTCGGGGCGACTCCTGCCACTGTTGCGCCAAGACTGCGGATCGCGTTGACATCGCCCATCGTGATCGTCTGTTGCGTGGTGGTGCGGACGAGGCTCGGGCCACGGTCGTTGGTGGCGGCACCGCTCGAGACGGTCAAGAGGTTCGTACCCAATCCCTCGAACTGCTTGCTGATGCCACCGGTTGCGCCCGAGCCGAGGCTGGTCAGGGAGATCACGGCAGCCACACCGATGATCACGCCGAGCGCCGTCAGGATGCTGCGCGTGGTGTTGGCGATAATCGCCCGCCACGCGATTTGAATGGTTTGGAGGTAGTTGAGGTTGCTCGAGAATTTTCGTTTCGGTGCGACAGCAACTTTTGGTTGGCTCGCGGTCATGCTGGTCATGTTGAGGCTCCGATCTGCTGCCGCAGTGCACCGACTGCATTGGGTGCTTTGAGGCCAGCGGAAATCGCCCGGTGCGGGTTGGCGTTTTGCTTGTCAGACTCGAGCAGTCCGTCGCGCAATCGGCAGACACGTTTACAGTGATCACCGATGTCCGGTTCGTGCGTGACGATGATCACGGTGCTGCCCTCGTCGTTCAACTCTTGAAACAACGCCATGATCTCAATACTGGTTTTGGAATCCAAGTTGCCGGTCGGTTCGTCCGCCAGCAAAATCGCTGGACTCATCGTCAAGGCTCGAGCTACCGCCACACGTTGTTTTTGACCACCGGAAATCTGGCTGGGCAGGTTGCGCCACTTGTCGGCGATCCCGACTTTCTCGAGCATGGTCATGGCGCGTTCGCGGCGTTCCTTGGCGGACCATCCGGCGTAGGTCAGTGGCACCTCAACGTTCTCGAGCAGGTTCTGCCGGGTCAGGAGGTGGAAAGCTTGGAAGACGAAGCCAATGTCGGTGTTGCGCGTCTCGCTGCGTTCGTTTTCGGACAGGCTGGTCACGTCTCGTCCGCGCAGTTCGTACCGGCCATCTTTGGGCTTGTCGAGCAATCCAATAATCTGCATCAGCGTGGTCTTGCCCGAACCCGACGGTCCCATCAACGCCACCATGTCACCCTGATTGATCTCGAGGTCCACCCCTTTCAGCGCCTGAAATTCATCCTCGCCAATCGCGTAACTTTTCTTGATCTGCTCGAGCCGAAGAATCGGTTGCTGAATTCCGCTCATGGCAGTGGTCCGTTGCTGGCTGGGGTCTTGACTGGACGTGGCGGCAAGACCACGGTCTGTCCGGGTTGCAAGCCTTCGCTGATGACGATGTTCGCGCCATCGTCCGGGCCAGTTTTGACGCGCACGTTCTCCTGTGTTTTTCCGTCCGGCCCAAGCACGCTGACGTACAGGCGTTCGCTGACGGTTTGAATGGCGCGTTTCGGAACCTGCAAGGCGTTCGGGTATTCCCTCGAGATGATCTCCGCCTCGGCGGTCATGCCTGGTCGCAGGGCACGGTCTTTGTTCTCGAGCGTGACGGTCACGTAGAAGACCGCGATGTTGCTGACCACGGTGGCTTTCGGGCTGACCCGCGTGACCTTGCCGGTGAAGGTCTTGCCTGTGAGCGCATCGAGCGTGACTTCTGCTTTCTGTCCGAGTTGAACTTTGCTGATCTCGGACTCGTCCACCTGCACCGGAAACTCAACCCGAGCATCGTTGATCAAGGTCAGCATTGGCGCGGCGTTCGAGGCGGGCGCTCCGACTTGACCGGGGACGCTCGAGACGATGCCATTGAACGGTGCAAAGATTTTCGTGTTACCCAGATCCACTTGCGCATTTTTGAGACTGATGCTTGCCTGATCGACTGCGAGTTGCAGGTTGCGCAAATCTTGTCCATCCGAATCCGCTTTGATGCCGACAGCGTTCTGTGCGGTGGCGTAGGCGACGCGGGCGCTCTCAAGGTTGGCGTTCGTTTTGCTCAGGGCGCGTTCGGCATCTTGAACGCTTTGCGCGGTTCCGCCACCAACGTTGAGCAAGTTACGGGCGTTCTGAAGGTTGGTTTGTGCGCTCGCCACTTCGGTCTGCGCATTCTGAAACTGCGACTTGGCGCTCGAGATCGTTTGTTGCTGATTGGCACGGTTGTTGACCTGTCCCGAGCGGGTGCTCTCGAGTTGCGCTTTGGCTTTTGAGAGTGCGAGTTGCGCATTTTCAACGTTGCGCAGGAAGCTCGAGTCGTCCAAGCGTGCGATCAGTTCGCCCTTGTTGACGCGCTTGCCTTCGCTGGGCAGTTGCGTGATCGTGCCACTGATTTTCGGTTTGAGGTCCAGTGTGGTCACGGCATTCAGCGTGCCGGACCCGCTGACACCGACGCGGAAGGTGCTTTGTGTGACTTCGACCGTCTCGAGTTTTGCAGTTGAGGCATTGGGGCCGGAAGGTGGTTTGATCACGCCGCCCATCACCAGTCCAACACCTGCGACTGGAATCAATAACAGTCCCCACCACGGGCTGAAACGTCGGGTTCGTCTGCTCGATGCTGCTGTCGTCATTGCGCATCACCGCCGGTCAAACCGGTCACGTCATTGCCGCTGGCGGTGGCCACGTTGAAGAGGGCTTTGAGGTAATTGTCGTTCGCTTGAAGCCTGCTGAAACGCGAACGCATGGTGCTGACTTCAGTCTGTTGGAGTTGATTTTTGGAAATCGTGCCGCTTTTGAATTTCGCTTGCGCCTGCTCGAGATCGTCCTCGGAGTTGGCAAGGTCTTGCGCAGAAATACGCACCCGTTCGAGCGAGTTGAGCACGCTGCGGTGCGAGTCACGCAGTCCGGTCACGGCGTTCGAGCGTGAAGTCTCAGAGTTGCGTTTGGCGTTCTCGAGGTTGGTTTTCGAGTCGCGCAGGGTGCTCGGTGGCGTGTAATCGTTGTCGGCGAGTTGGACGTTCAGTTGGTTCAACGCGACGTTCTGCGAGCCTTGCAAGACGCTTGGCAGGCGTTTCTCGAGCCCGGATTCGAGTGCGGTCAGGTTGATCTTTTGTTCCTTAAAGGCGGGCGGCATTCCGACATTCAAGTTGCCACCGACCTGTCCGCCCAGCAAAACCTCGAGTCGGTTGGAAAGAATCGGCATGTTCGCTTTGCTGTCCGCCAAACTTTGACGGCTCGAGGCGAGCGTGTTCTCGGCCTTGTTGACATCGAGTTGTGTGCCGTTCTTGGCGGCCAGTTTCGTTTTGGCAATCTCGAGCGAACGCGAATCGAGGTTCAATTGCGCCTCGAGAATCTTCAAGTTTTCTTGCGCCTCGTACAAATTGATGAACGAGTTCGTGACGCTCTGTGCCACCTCGAGCCGTTTCATGCTGTATTGCGCACCGTTGAGTTCCGCCGCCTGTCGCGCCTGGGTCAGTTGCAAGACCAGTGTGCTCGGATCGGATTCTTTGGCCTTTAAATCGGCGCGGGCGTTCTCGAGTGTGGCCTTGCTGCTGGCGAGGTCTGGTCCTTGCGTGAATGCCTGCTTGATCGCACTCTCGAGGCTGAGGCTGGCGGTTTGTGCGTTGCTTGGAATGGCGAAGATGGCGGTGGCGAGGACGAAGCCGATGGTCAGTGTGTTTTTCATGGTTGCTCCCTTTTCGTGTTGAGGTCTTGGGTTCGTGGATTGGAATCGAAATTGTGTTGTGTTTGAGCTTGGATTTGTTACGGGCGACTCACCCCCAACTCGAAGCCCAGCGCGTGCTCGAGCCTCAACCCGGCCACCTGAGCGGTGTTGATGCTGCTGTCCAAATCGCGGTTGCTTTGTCGTTTTTGAATCCGTGCATTCTCGAGGTCGAGTGCCGTGACCAATCCCGCGTCGAGTTTGGCTTGCGCCGTCTCGAGGCTTTGCGCACTTTGCGTTTGTGACAGGCGCGAAACGCCGCTGCGGTTCTTGGCATTGACCAAGCCCAGGTATTGATTGCGCACATCCAACTCGGCGCTGCGTTTGCTGCTCTCGAGTGCGGCTTTGGCGGCATCCAGATTGCGTTGCGCACTGGCGGTCTTGGCATCGCCCAGCGGACTCCAAACCGGCACGCTGATGCTGGCGCTGAGGGTGTAGGTGGTCGAACTCGTGTAATCGTCGGTCAGGCTGCTCGAGTACACCGGTGTGCTGCCCGAGACGCTGAAATTCCCGGTTTGGAAGTTCAGGCCAGTGTTGAACTGCACGCCCTGAACGTTCGCCGCGCCTTTCGCCGAATACTGCTGACCGATCCCGAGGTTGATGCTGGCATTCGGCAACCACCGGTCGCGTTCTGCGTTACCAAGGTCGTCTTCCGCCTGCTCGAGCGCGATGCTGGCCTTGCGCACGTCGCTGCGTTTGGCCCAAGCTTGTTTGATCAACGCCTCGAGTGTTTCAGTTGGAATCTTCGGTTCGACCGGAGCGCTCGAGGTCAGGTTCAACCCATCCGCATTCACGCCGAGCGTGTTGGCCAAGGTCAGTCGGTTGATCTCGAGCGTGGTCTGCGCCTGTTGCAAATTCGATTTGGCGTTCTCGAGGTTGACCTGTTGTGTGGTCATATTCTCACGGGTGATCTGTCCGAGTGCCGCTTGCTTCTGGCCAACTGCCAACTGCCCCTCGCGCCATTTGAGGGTGGCCTCTGCCAACTCGAGGTCGGTCTGGCTCGAGCGCAGCGTGAAGTACTGGTTGCTGGCATTGATGTACGCCTGGTTGTGCTGGTCGCGCCGGTCGAGGCTGGCTTTGGCGAGGTTGCGTTCGGCGCTGCGAATCGCGTCAAACGATGCCGACCACGGCAGCAGTCCGATGCTGGCATCTGCCTTGATGGTTGCCCCGGAGTTTGCCGCATTGTCGGTGTCGATGCGTTGCGAGAGGGCGTAATCGCTGCCCGCATTGACGCGAACTCCGGCGGCTGCCCTGGCGCTCTCGAGGGCACGTTCACTGGCGGTATAGGTCAGGTCGGCATTCTGCCAGTCAGGACCAGAAGAGAGTTGTTTCAGGGCGGTCTCGAGCGAGAGGCTGGTGTCTTGTGCGAATCCCAGGACGGGCACGGCAGCGATCAGAAATGTGAGGCTGAGTTGTTTGATGGTTTGAAGTTGGGCGGTCATTGGATTTCCTCCTGGAATCAGGATCGGTTGACCGCGTGAAATTTTTGCCTAGTGAACGTGTAGCGCTGGCGTGGTTTGTGTAGCGATTATGTAGAAGTTTCACACCCGGTTTTGAACCTCGAGCGAGCACGATTGAGCCGTACTGGAAAGCAAATTGGCTGATTGGACCACCCTCAAGCTTGCCCGAGCGTCTGAAGACGACCAGAACGCTGTTCAATCCTGATTTAGGATAATTCCAACGCACCAGACGGCACCTTTGAGCCACAGCGCCCGAAATGCAAGCTTGACCCAACCTTCACGCTCGAGTACACACAGGCTTCACAATCACTGCCCTTGAGGTACACAATGCGCCGCTACCCTGATGACATGAATGCATCCGTACCTGCACCCAACACCATCGAGATGGCCCCAATGATTTTGATTGTCGAAGACGAAATCGACATGGCCGAAATCATGGAACTGTACCTGCGCCGCGAGAATTACCGCACCGAACGCCTGACCAATGGCATACGCGCACTCGAGACGATCCAACAGGTGCAACCGAGCCTGGTGCTCTTGGACATTCAACTGCCCGGCATGGATGGCCTCGAGATCCTGCGGCGCATTCGCGCCAAATCAAACCTACCGGTGATCATGGTCACGGCCCGCGCTGAGGACATCGACAAACTGATCGGCCTCGAGTTGGGCGCGGACGATTACATCGTCAAACCGTTCAGCCCCCGAGAGGTCGTGGCCCGTGTCAAGGCGGTCTTGCGGCGCACGGCGGACCGCAACGCCGGACCTCGCGTTTTTCAGGTCGGGGCGCTCGAGGTGGACCCGATCAAACTGGTGGTGCGTGCCGCTGGAACCCGCTTGGATTTGACCATGACCGAATACCGTTTGATCGAATGCCTGGCACGAAACGCGGGCCGTGTCTTCAGCCGTGAGGAACTGATCCAGGCGGCACTGCCCGATTCCGATGCGCTAGAGCGTGTGGTCGATCAGCACCTAAAAAACCTACGCCGCAAACTCGAGCTTGCCGGTCTGTCCGAAATCATCGAAACCGTGCGCGGCGCTGGTT
Source organism: Deinococcales bacterium (assembly GCA_031418155.1). Lineage (GTDB taxonomy): Bacteria > Deinococcota > Deinococci > Deinococcales > JAAFIG01 > JANOWZ01. The sequence continues at coordinate 13,690 of JANOWZ010000395.1, read as the reverse complement.
ATCGTCTGTGGAGCGAATGATGGACCGACAATTCCTTTCCCGGCTGAGCACCCGGCTTGGTTTGGCGATGCTGCAATCGGTGCTGGTGACGATTGTCTTGATCTTGACCACCGTTGCTTTGTTCGGTTATGCACGAGTGCCCAAAAGCAGCCCGCTCGAGGCGTTCAAAGCCATTGGGTTGGACACGGTGCTTTCAAAACCGAATACGCAATTGAGTTTCGTGATCGAATCGGGTGGGGAAACCCGTTCGATCCCGGCGAGCGACGAGTTCAAAAAAACCCTGACTTTCGTGCTGCAAAACGGTGATGGCATGCCGGGCTGGTTGTTGAATGGACTGCTCATCGGTGCATTTGCCTCGATCAGCTTGGCCCTGGTCACGGCGTACCAGGCGGCCAAGCGCATCGCGCAACCCATCGAGGCCGTCTCGAGGGCGGCGAACCAGATGGGTCAAGGCGACCTGGGTGCTCGAGCGCCGATTGGGGATACGCTCTCTCGCAGCAGTTTTGAAACCCTGACTCTGGCCCAAAATTTCAACACGATGGCCGGTGCGCTCGAGCGGGCGCAACAGCAACGGCGCGACATGACGGCGGATATTGCGCACGAGTTGCGCACCCCTTTGGGTGTGATGCATTCCAGGCTCGAGGCACTCGAAGATGGCGTGATCCCGTTCGATGTGCTGGAGGTGCAAAAACTTCAGCATCACACCAGGCTTCTGATTCGGCTCGTTGAGGATTTGCGGGTTTTGTCGCTGGCGGATTCGGGACAACTCGAGATTCACCCGCGATTGTTCGACCTGGCCGCCAATGCGCGAACCGTGATTGCTGGTTTTGAGGCCCGAGCGAACGCTGCGCATGTGCGTTTGAGTTTGAACGTGCCAGAAAAAACACCATTCATCGGTGATCCAGATCGGATCATGCAGGTGCTCAGCAACCTCTTGAGCAATGCACTGCAACACACGCCAGCCGGTGGCGAGATCACTGTGGAGTTGACCCAATTGGATCAGATCACACTTGAGGTGCGAGACAGCGGTCCCGGCATTCCCGAAGGGCAACTTGAACAGATTTTTGACCGCTTCCATCGCGTCGATGCTTCGCGCTCGAGGGCTTCGGGCGGCACGGGATTGGGCTTGGCGATTGTGCGCACGATCGTTGAATTGCATTCGGGGACGGTCAGCGCCAGCAACGCGAACGGTGCGGGGGCCGTTTTCCGCGTGGTGTTTCAACATCCTGATCGTAAACAACTGCCACCAACCTAACTCGAGCGGCACGGTTTAGAGTTCGATCTTTCTGATCTGCGCGGAGGGCAAAACCCCGCCTTTTGTCCAGGATATTTTACCGCCTCAACCATTGAATTCTGTATACTGACCACCGTTGGCAACGGTCAGGGATTGAGGCGCGATTGATGCAATCGATCAACGGGGTTGAGTGTCAAGTTCGGGGCGTGAATGCAGGTCTGACCATTGGTTTTGACGGGCAGCAATCCATCACGCACTCAAGGATGGCTTATTCGTGAGCTTGAGGTTGAAAACCGCGTCCTTGATCGGTGCTGCGGTGCTGTTGTTGGTTGCGGCCCTGTACGCGGTGCTGGCCAAACGCAACACCGATGAATCCCTGGCCTTGGAACGCACCGAGGTCGTGCGCATCCTCAAACGCGCCACCAGCACGATTGAGGCCGAATACCAGTCACTCGAGACGCTGACCCTGGATTGGGCCGTTTGGGACACTGCTTACGATTTTGTTCGTTTTCGTGACCGCGAATTTGTCAAGCAAAACCTGACGGATTCTTCCTTGGGCTTGCTCGGCATTGACATGATGGTAATTCAAGATGGCGATGGCAAGATCATCGAAAGCCGTTCTCGCAACGCAGACGGCAGTTTTGTGCCCGCCGCGATCAATGCGCAGACGCTGTTGAACCCGACCACCTGGCTGCGACGGCGCACCGAACAGTACATTGTCACCAGCGGCCTGCACCGTGAGGGCGAAAATCTGTATTTGGTGACGCAAGCACCGATCATTCCCTCGAGTTATTTTCGTGAACCCAACGGCAAGGTGACGTTTCGCTGTCCGTTGGATGCGCAGGCCGTCAAAAGGTTGGGCAACATCACGCAGGCGAATTTGACGATTGCTCCGGTTTCTGGCGGTCAAAACAAGGTGGCTGGCACCAGAACATCCCTGGACAATCTGGTCCTTGGGCCGTACATGATCGAGGTCCTGTCCGAAAGCTCGATTCAAGGAACGCGCCCGATTGGTCGAAGCAGCGACCCGGTTCAGGTGATGTTGACCGCAACGGTCAACCGTGAGATTTACAAGCAGGGTCAGGTGGCCAACGGTCGGCTGTTGCTTTCACTGGCCCTGTTCGGGATTGGGCTTTTTGCATTGGTGATGTTGCTGCTCGAGCGTGGCCTGCTGGTCCGACTGGCCGGATTGGTCGATGACCTCAAACGCTTGACCCAGGGCGACCTCACCGGGCGGGTCCGGCCTCAGGGCCGTGACGAACTCGGATTGGTGGCCTCGCAGATCAATCACAGTTTGGACACGATTCAACGCAGCCGGATTCAAACCGCACAACTCGAACTTGAAAGCGAACGCTTGAACGGCGAGGTGCAACGCCTGCGCAGCGAAGAACTCGAGCAACTGGTACTCAAACGCACCCGTGAACTCGAGGCGAGCCAACTCGAGATGCTTGAACGCCTGGCGATTGTGGCCGAATTTCGGGACGATGACACCGGGCAGCACACCAGCCGCGTCGGTGAGATGGCGGCCCAGATCGCCTCACGGCTTGGCTGGTCGGCGGTCATGGTCGATCAATTGCGGCTCGCGGCCCGCCTGCATGACATCGGCAAGATCGCCATCTCGGATCAAATCTTGCACCAACCCGGCAAGTTAAGCGAAGCAGAATGGGCCTTGATGCGAGAACACCCGCAAACCGGGGCGCAGATGCTCGCCGGGTCCGAGGCCGAACTGATGCGCCTCGCCCGAGAGGTCTGCCTGAGCCAACATGAACGCTGGAACGGTCGCGGTTATCCGTTCGGCTTGGCTGGCGAAGCAATCCCAATGTCTGGTCGGATCGTGGCGGTTGCCGATGCCTTCGATGCCCTGACCAGCCCACGACCCTACAAAGAAGCCTGGTCTCAAGGGCGGGCCATTGAGGAGATCCGGGCGCATGCTGCCGAACAATTCGATCCGCAAGTGGTTGAAGTCTTCCTCGAGATCGTCGGGTATTCGATCCGGCAGGGCAGAACCAATTGATGCTGGGCCAATTGATGCTGGGCCAATTGATTCAGGATCGGCTCGAGAAATCCTGGGTAGCCCGGTGCTGTAGGGTGCGCTCTTGAGCGCACCACATGCGCAAACGGTGCGCTCAAGAGCGCACCCTACCCGAGTTCAATTGGTTTCGCAGCAGGCTCAATGACAGAAGGCACGAAGATCGTATCTCCACGTGCCTGATGCCAGAGATTGTTCGCTCGAGATTGCCTGCCCGAACTGACCTGCCCGAGCCTTACTTCGTGACGAGCTTGGCCGGATAGCCAGAGATGCCCGCAACGGCTTTGCTCAGGGTAAAGGTGAACGATCCACCGCTGGTTGCCTGCAAACCAAGGCTGACCCCGAGGCGGAACTTGCCGGATTTGATCAAAGCGAAGGCACTTGCGAGACTGTTGGTGGCCCTCAAATCAAATTTCAATGTCACATCCTGCTGACCGCCAGCCGCAATGGTTTTGTCATCCGTTGAAACCTCATATTGCGCCTGGTAGACATCCGTGGCGCTGTCTGGAGCAATGAACAATTGCAGTTTCACGCCGGTTTCAACGCTGGAACCCAAGGTCAGGGCGACATCGGCGTTGAAGTTCTCGATGATGTCAATGCTCGAGATTGCCGTTTCGATCAGAAAACCGTTGTTGGGGTTGCCGTCCTTGTCATCCAAGGGTTTCACGTTCAGGGTTCCCAACGCTGGAATTGGAACGGTCACGGTGCGTGCGGTGGCGGGAACGAACGAGGCCATGTCGATGGTCGCACCGAGCAGCGTGGCGGTCGAACAGGCGCTCAGGCTGGCGATCCCGATGACCAGACCAAGGTGAAGCGCAAACCGAGAGTATCTCGAGGAAATCAGTCGTTTCATGATTGTTCCTTAAAACCCGAGCCGCAACGCCAAGGCGATGCCGAAATCGAGGTGGTTGGTGAAAGGTGCGGTGTGGGTCGTCAAGGCCAAATCCATGCCCAAGTTTGGCGCGAACACCAAACCCGTGCCCAAACCGATGATCCAGCCACGGTCGTAGCCGAACCCGCCTCGGGCATAGACCGGGCCGAGTTTTGCTTCGGCCCCGACGTGCGCGGCAAACTTGCCCTGCCCGAATTGCACGTCTGCCGCAACGAAGACGCGACTGGCGATCTCCTCGACCCGGAAGCTGTATGCGGCATTGACCGTGAACAACGGGTTGAAAACCCCATCGGTTCTCGAGGCCGGTTTGCGAACCGTGTCCGAACCATCCGATTTGCTGACCGATTCCTCGCCGCTCCAGGTGGTGTAATTCAGCAAATTGACCGCACCCAAACCGAAGGTGGCGATGCTTTTGTCACTGCCGACCGGCACATCGACGGCCACGCCGAGATCAGCATTGACCCCAAAGCCAAACCCTTTGCCGACATACGACACGAAACTGGTGGTCGTGTAGGAAGTCTTGGGCAGGTTGTTGACCGGATCAATCGTCACATCGCCCTTGATGTTCAAGTCCGCGAAGGCCAGACCATAAAAGCCTCGGGCGCGACCGCCGACATAGACCGTGAAATCGCCCGTCTCTGGCGTGGAGACGGGGATGCCCGTGGCGTAGGCCAGACCCAAACTGACACCCGCCGAACCTTTGACTCGAACATTGAAACCGTAAGGCGTGCCGGTGCTGAAACTACCGCTCGAGAGGGCCGCACTGAGGGCCGCATCGGTCGAGAATTCTGGGCCTTGAGCGCCACCGAACACCCCAACCGCCAACTCGAGGTTGCCGAACTTGAAGCTCGGCGTGAAATTTGCCGAATCGGTCCCATTGGAATTGCCAGCGGCGGAGGTGCTGTAAATATTCAAATCGACTGGCTTGCCGTTTTCATCGGTCAGGGTGATGCCACCGATTTGGCTGTAGTTGATGTCCAAACGCTTCGGGGCGCTCGGCGGATTGATGATAAAAGTGTTCAAATGCGTGAGTTGATCGTAAAACGCCAACGCATCGAAGGCGCTGTTCGGATCGGTCAGGGCCACGGAATTCTTTGTGGTGACATTGTTGTAGAGCGTCAATGGATTCATGCTTGGGCGAATCAGCAAATTGATCACACCCAACGGAATCGGAATGCCACCCGAGAGTCCGTCCGCCTGGAAGCCGCTGGCATCGTAAGCCGTATACGCAGGGTTGTACTGCGCCAAGCTCGATCCGGGCAGCAACACGCCACCCATGCCGAGCCCACGAACCTCCTGGGCACAGGCGAGCCCTGAGAGCACTCCCAGGCTCGAGACGAGGGCCACAGACTGCATCAATCGTTTGAGAGGGCGTTTCATTGAGTAACCTCGAGCGACCGTCCGTAGTTCATAGGGACTCCTTTGCCTGACAAAACACACATGACTTCCGGCATCGTATCGAGCAAAATACGTTTGGGCAGTGCAAAAGCCCGCTCGAGAATCGCGTAGGGGCAAAAAACCCCGCGAGCCGCTCGCGGGGTTCAACGTTGAACAATGAGTGACTCGCGGGTTCAACCCAAATAGGCGCGTTTGACCTCGGGATTGTCCAACAACTCGCTGGCGCGGCCCTCGACCGTGATCCGGCCCGCCTCGAGCACGTAACCACGATCCGCGTGTTGCAAGGCCAATCGAGCGTTTTGTTCGACCAGTAGGATCGTCATTCCCGCACCACGCAACTCGTCAATGATCTTGAAAATCTCGCGCACGATGATCGGTGCGAGGCCCAGACTCGGTTCGTCCAAGAGCAGCATTTTCGGTCGGCTCATCAGGGCTCGAGCAATCGCCAGCATTTGCTGCTCGCCACCAGAAAGCGTGCCCGCCAATTGGTTCTTGCGCTCGAGCAACCGTGGAAAACGCTCGAATTGCTTTTTGATGTCCGTCTCGATTTCATTATCGTTGCGAATGTACGCCCCCATCTCGAGGTTGTCACGCACGCTCTGCCGTGAAAGCACCTGCCGTCCCTCCGGCGATTGCGCCACGCCCAGCTTGACCACGCTTGAGGCATCTGAGCGCGTGATTTCACGCCCATCGAAATGGATTGATCCGGCCCGAATCTTGTTGATCCTCGAGATCGCCCGCAGCGTGCTGGTTTTGCCCGCGCCGTTCGCACCGATCAGCGTCACGACCTCACCGGATTGCACGCGCAAGTTGATGTTCTCGAGCGCTTGAATGCCACCGTAATTCAAGGACAAATTTTTGAGTTCGAGCAGGGGAGCACTCGAGCTTGGTGAGGTTTGCATCACTCACCCCCCAGGTACGCTTCAATCACGGCAGGATCGTTCTGCACATTCGCCGGATCGCCGAGTGCGATCAACTGCCCGAAGTTGAGCACTGCAATTCGGTCACACAATCCCATGACCAGCGGCACGTGATGCTCAATCAGAATCACGGTCAGATCAAACTTGGCGCGAACACTGCGAATGAAATCCGACAGTGCGCCCTTCTCGGATGGGTTCATCCCAGCGGCGGGTTCGTCCAACAACAAGACTTTCGGCTCGAGCGCCAACGCCCGCGCAATCTCGAGGCGACGCTGATCGCCGTAACTAAAATTTCTCGCCTGATCGCTAGATTTATTCGCCAGCCCGACCAACTCGAGCAATTCGTAGGCTCGGGCCTGCACGGTTTTTTCCTCGCTTGGCGCGGGCGGTAAGCCGAGCACGCCATTCCAAACTCCACTTTTCGTGTGGACATGCTGCGCAATCTTGACATTCTCGAGTGCCGAAAGATTGGCGAAGAGTCTGATGTTCTGAAAGGTTCGTGCCATGCCAAGCGCCGCAATTTTATGCGGGGCTTGATTGGTGACATCGCGCCCTTCGTAGGTCAGCTTGCCGCTCGAGGGTGGAGTCAGACCAGTCATCAAATTGAATAAGGTCGTTTTGCCCGCACCGTTCGGACCGATCAAACCAAAAATCTCGCCGCGACGCACGTCAAAACTGACATCGTTGACGGCGACCAAACCGCCGAAACGTCGGGTCATGCCACGAACCTCGAGCGTCATAGATTTTTCTTGCGCGACCGATGCCGTCATACTTTGCGCTCCCGTGGTTTGCCGGTTAGCAACTCGGGACGGATCAAACCTTGCGGCAAGAAAATTGCACCAATCGTTAACAGCAAACCGTTGATGATCAAACGAATATCGCCGAGCGGTCGCAGAATTTCTGGCAGCGCCGTCAAGATCATTCCGCCGAGCACCGGACCGATGAAGGTTCTCGAGCCGCCGATCAACACGAAAGCGAGCACGTTGATTGCCACATCGAACGTGCCTTGACGGGCGTTCCAGGTGTTCAGGTAATGGGCACTGATTGCGCCTGCGATGCCCGCAATCATCGCGCCGATCACGAAGGCCAGAACCTTATGGTACGTCGGTTGCACACCCATCGAATCTGCCGCGAGTTCATCTTCGCGCAAAGCGATGAAGGCACGCCCGACCCTGGAACGCTCGAGGCGTGCCGTGAAGAACATCATCGCGCCGAGCAACGGAACCGTCAGCCACAGGTACTCGAGTGGACTTCCGAATGGTTGCGGAATGCCGAAAATACCGACCGCGCCACCGGTGATCTCGAGGTTCAAGGACAGCACGCGCAAAATTTCGACGAAGGCAATCGTGGCGAGTGCCAAGTAAATCCCACGCAAACGCAGTGCGGGCACACCGATGATGATCGCCACAATCCCGCAGGCAATCGCCGCAAAAATCATCTCGAGCACCAGGTTGCCGAACGGGTACAGACCAGATTTCACTGGCCAGATCGCGGTTGCACAAACGGCGGCGATGTAACCACCAATCGCGTAAAATCCCGGTGTTGCCAAACTGAGTTGACCCGCCATCAACGGCAGGTAAGTCGAAAGGGCCAGCATCGCCTGAAGCGTCATCAGGCCGATCAAAAAACCGTATTGTCCAAAAAAGTCTGTCATGCTCGAGCCCCTAGACTTTCTGAATCAGCTTGCGTCCCAGCAAACCTTGCGGGCGCACGAGCAGGATGATGAAGAGGATGGCGAAGGCGACCGCCTCTTTGAAGGCCGAGAATTCTCCGGGAACGAATGCTTCGGCCAGACCGATGACGAGACCGCCCGCAATGGCTCCAGGAATTTCGCCGAGACCACCGAGCACGATCACCGCGAGTCCTTTGAGGCCGTAGGCGACACCGAAGTACGGGCCGGAAATAGAGAAGCTCGTGCCGACGAGTGTTCCAGCCAGACCGCCGAGAAAGCCCGAGAGGAAAAACGTGAAGAGGATGAAACGATCCGTTGAAATTCCCAGCAGGCTCGCGGTCGTTTGATTTTAGGCGACAGCGCGAAGTGCCTTGCCAATCTTGGTGCGATTAATGATGAAACCCAGGCTCGAGAGAACGATCATTGAAACCGCAAAGATCACAACTTGTACGGTGCGAATTTGAATCGGATGTTCGCCGCCACCGAAGCGCAGGCTCGGATTTTTCTCGACCCAATCGCCGTAAACGTTGCTGGGAAAACTGAGGATTTCCGCGCCAACAAAATACTGCACCAAATTGATGATCAAGAGTGCCACGCCCAAACTCGAGACGAGTGCGAGCAGTGGATCTGCACCTCGAGCGCGAAGTGGTCGAAATGCGAGGCGTTCGATTAGCACGCCGACCGCTCCGGCAAGCAGGCTTCCACCCAGAATCGCCAGCGCGAACGGCAGGCCGAATGGAAGTTGAAACCCGGTCAGAATGCCCGTGCCGTTGTTGACCTCACCGAGCAGAAAATACGTGAAGTACGCGCCGAGCGTGAAGACCGCACCGTGCGCAAAATTGATAATTCCCAGAATCGAAAAAACGATGGTGTAACCCAGCGCGAAGATCGCGTAAACCGCACCAATCGAAAGTCCATTGAGCACGTTTTGAATAAATCCGTTCAAGTCCATGTCGGACCATCCAAGTTTGAGTTGTGAATCTCGAGCGTCATAAGTTCACATCCATAGTTGTAAGGGAAAAGGAAAAAGGTGAAAGGAAAAAGTAAAACCAAACTTTGACCTTTCACCTTTCGGCTTTGACCTGAAGTGAAAACTCGAGCGTCCGACACGGTGCTTGGCTCGCACTGCATCCTCGGCTCGAGTGATTCACGGGATTTACTTCAGGTAGGTGAACGAACCAGTTTTGCCATCCGGGTTCATTTTGATTTGTGCGACGTAGAAGAGTTTCTGGTTGACTTCGCCCTCAGGAGTGAAAGTGATTTCGCCGAGTGGCGTGTTGTACTTGCCCTTCAAGATTTGCGTGTTCAAAGCGATGCGAACATCACTCAGTTCCGTATCGGCGAGTTTCGCTTTCTTGTCCACGACACGCAACGCCTCGACCATGACTTGCACGGCGGCGAAGGCTTGCGCGGTGAACTGTGGCGGTTCTTTCTTGTATTTGTTGCGGTACACGGTGCGGAACGCGGCGTTCAAGACTCCGGCAGCGGTTGGGCTGTACGCCTGAGCGATCAAAACGCCATCGCAATACTGTTGGCAAACGGGGAACATGTTCGCGGTGTTCAAGCCGTTACCGCCGATCAGGATGCCTTTGTAACCGGCCAAACGCAATTGCTTGACCAGGTTTCCACCGTCCGCCGCGAGGCCCGAGATGATGATGATGTCTGGGCTGGTGGCGAGTGCTGCCGTGACCTGCGTGGTGAAATCCGTGTCGGTCGTTTGGAACTTCTGAACCGTCGTGATCTCGAGCCCTTGCGCCTTGGCGGTCTCTTGGAACGTGCCGGTTTCGCTGGTGCTGAAGGCATCGTTTTGCGCGAACATCACGGCGGCCTTCTTCGCGGCTGGATTGAGCTTCAATGCCGCCTTGACCGAGTTTGGCGCGACGATGGCGACCGGTGAACTGACTCGAGCGATGTACTCACCGATCTGTGGAATGCCCTTGGCGGTGTTGCTCGGCCCGAGGACGGGTACTTTGGCTTGCTCAGCGATCTTGTCGGCGGCGAACGCCTGTTGTGAGAGTGTTGGCCCGATAATCCCAACGACTTTGTTCTTGTTGATCTGTGTTTGGAAGGCGTTGATCGCGCCCGCCTCGTCGCCGCCAGTGTCTTCAAAGAAAAGTTTGAAAGGCGTGCCGTTGATGCCGCCGCGACCGTTGAAGAACTCCTCGGCGATTTGTGCACCGATCACTTGTTCTTTGCCCAAAAGCGCCGTGTTCGAGGTTTGAGCGACCGAGAAGCCGATTGGGATCGGCGTACCAACCTTGTCGGCCATGACCAATCCACCGAGCGCGAGCGTTCCTGCGACGGGCAACAACCAGTTCTTGCGTGCATTCATATGGGCCTCCTGTGATGCTTTTTGAGCCTGTCCTGACCGCAATTTCAGACCTCGAGTTGTGGGCATGAGGCAGGAACTTTGGGGTTCGGACCAATCAATCTGGTGATTTGTAGGAATGTAACCCATTGCGATTCCAAACGTCAAGTGTTCTAATGTTCAGAACATTCAAGCTAAAGATTCAAGACCAAGCTCGAGGCCCGAATTTTCGACCCGAGCGCAGATCAAACCAGACTTTTCCCCAAGGAACCCATGCCCAAACAACGATTCGGATTTCGCAGCAAAATCACCCTCGCCGCCCTGCTGCCCGTGACGATTGTCGGGGTGTTGGTGATGTTGTTGTTCATGCTCTACCGCCCGAACATTCTGGGTGTGGTCAGTCACAACTTGGCCGGAACGGTGACTCGAGTGCTAGCCAGTTCGCTCGATGTAACAGATTTTTCTTTGGTCGAATCTCAACTTAAGGCCGCCGTATCCTCTCGAGACATTGCGTTTGTGGATGTTCGCCCACCGAACGCAACCATGCGATTTTTCGTTTCCAAGAATCCAGACATCGATTGGAAACTCTCTCGAGATTACGACTCGTACCTGATCGAGCATCCGAACGCCACGCAGTTTGCCTACACCGATAAACTCGCAGAGACGTATAAAACCCAACTCGAGTTGCTCGGCTCGAGCAGTGATGAGGCCGATGTTCGAGCACATCTTCAAGCCAAGATTGATTCGTTTCAAACCAATGCGAATCGCCAAACCAACTTTGAAGTGGTTCGTGCCGAGGTCTACGACTTGCCGAACGGACAACGAGAATTGCGATTGCTCGACGAACCCAAACCAACTGGAACCAAAGCCTTTGATCTCGGTGTTGGCGTGCTGGCTCGAGATGTTCAGGACGTGCTCGACACGCAATTCAGATGGATTCTCGGATTGACCCTCGCCGCGATTGCGATTGCCCTCGTCGCAACCGTTCTGATTTCGCAACGCCTCGCACAACCGATTCTCGAGATCACCCACGCCGCCAACCGTGTCAGCCTTGGCGAAATTCACACACCCGTCTCGAGCCTTGGCAACAACGATCTGCCTCGAGATGAGGTTGAGGATTTGGGCCGCGCCGTGGACCGAATGCGCCTCAGTCTCGTGCTCGCCATGAAACGTTCCGAGGTTCGCCGATGATCAGGCCAATCCAAAAACGCCAATCGCTCGGGGCCGACATTGCGCAGCAACTCCAAGAAATGCTGGTCAACGGCACGTACAAACCTGGCGACATCCTGCCCAGCCAACGCGCTCTGGCCGAACAATTTGGCACGAGCCTCGCTACCGTGCGCGAGGCGGTCAGCATCATCTCTGCCGCCGGGCTGATTGAGGCGCAGGCTGGACGCGGAACCGTCGTTTGCGCCACGCCGGATGCGAGCGGCTTCAACGCTTGGCTCGGAGCCGTCAATCAACTTTCAGATGCGAACGAATTCCTCGAGACGCGCCGCTTGCTCGAGCATTACACGATCTCGCAGGCCGCGACGAACGCCACGTCAGCGCAACTCAAAAACATTCGCGCCATCCTCGAACAGATGGCCTTGGCCCGAGACGATGTTGAAAGTTTTGTGCAAGCCGATTTCGCCTTGCACTTTGCGATCGCCGAGGCGGGCGGCAACCGCGTCGTGACCCGTATCCTGCATTTCATTCACACACCGCTCGCCAACCTCTTGCGCACGCTCTGCACCGCAGTTTTTGAGGCGCACGATTTCGACCGCCTGCACGCCTCGCATGAACGCATTGTGGCCGCGCTCGAGCAACGAGACGCACGTGATGCCATCGCCGGATTTGACGACATGCTCGAGATTGTCGCCAGCAGTGAACACCTCGAGCACGCCATGAAGGGGGTTGTTAACGATCCGCTCGGCACGGGATTTCTCGAGGATTTGCGTTGGAACCTGACGCGCTTGGTCGGGCCGATGGCGCAAGTCGTGATTGCCGATGCCGCCGATGAACTCGGATTGCAACTTGATGGACTGCAACGCCATCACCTCGAGCGTTTCTTGCGGCAACTCGCCAGCCAATTGCCGGATGACAAGACTGAAGAATTCGCGGCTCTGGGTGAATTGTTTTCCAAACGTTACGCAGCAAAAAACGCCTGATACAGCGGTTTTCGGAATGATTCGGAATTTTGCGGGCAAAATTCGCTCATTTTTCCTCAACCGCTGTCGTTTCCACTCGCATGGCTCGCCAAATGCTTTGATTCCAAAGCATTTGTGAAATTGCTGTATCAAACTCGAGTTTGATACTCGTCTCGCAGTAACCCAAACAAGATCACGTCCTGTTTCTGCCGCCGATACGTTTCGTGTTGGCGAAGTGTGCCTTCGCGCACAAAACCCAGACGGGCCATCAAACGCAAGCTTCGCTGGTTACTGCCGTGAACTTCTGCAACAATTCGTTTGTGATTCAACGTCACAAAAGCATGCTCAAGCATCAATGCGCCAGCATTTGCAGCGATGCCTTTTCCCCAATTACTCGGGCCAAAGCAATCCCAAAACTGGCGCGTTGCTCTTGCCAGTCAATCAATGCGAGATCGGTGTATCCCAAAATAGACCCCATGCCTTCAATGGCCCAACGTTGGAAATCGTCTTGGGGTTCCGTGATGATTCTGGTCCAATATGAGCGCAATTTCTCTGGGTCGTTGGGAAAATTCCAACCGTTTGAAAGGCAAAATTCTTGATCGGGCACCCACTCGAGGATTGCGTCAAGATCAGAAATCAACAATGCACGAAACTTGATCGACATGCCCCAAGGTGCCGTTGCGTGAAGTCCTCAAGTGTTAGCCTACCTGTCATGCCTGCCGAGAAATCCTTCGCGTCACTGGTGGTCAAACCGATCATTCGGGCGCTCGAGACCTGGATTCTCGAGGCGATTCCCACACCGGATGTCATGCCTTTCGCAGTCACGCAACATCGGCTCGAACTGTCTGGGCTCGAGCAACCATTGCGCGTGGCACACCTGACCGATTTGCATTTTGGTCCCGCGCAACGATTGCCGAGCGTGCGGGCTTGGGTGAATGCAACGCTCGAGCAGAAACCGGATTTGATTTTGATCACCGGCGATTTTCTCGAGTACCGCAAATCACTTTCGGGCGTGTCAGAACTTTGCGCTGAACTCTCAAGGCTCACTGCGCCGCTGGGTGTCTTTGGCGTGTTGGGCAATCACGATTTGTACGCGGTTCGCTTTGCG
>JANOWZ010000394.1:0-9281 GCA_031418155.1 Deinococcales bacterium | reverse complement strand
CCACAAACACCATTATCAGCACCAATTGCGGCACGAGTGCGCCTAAGTTCTTGGCTCGAGAGGCGCGTTTCCAGGCCGCCCAAGCGCTCAGGCCCAGCCCGAGGTAGGTCACGACCACCTGGTAGATGAAAATGTCATCGCGCCTTGAAACACCCGGCATTGGCACGTTTGGCAATGGCAGCCCGAGGCGTTGCAAGGCGATCACCGTGTTCGGCCAGAGCGCCGAGGAGCCGGTCACAAAATGGTAGAGGTAGTGCCCGCCCCACAGTGCGAGCGCCATCGGCAGCAACACCGGAGTCCAATCACGCAGGCTTCCGCGTGAGGCTCGAGCCGCCAGCCAGGTCAGCCCAACGCCAGACCCAATCCCAGTGATTTGAATGATCGCCAACAGCAACGCCTCGTTCCGTGTTCCGAGCGCACTCGAGAGCCACGCCGCCAGCGTGAAATACGGCGGAATCATCGCAAAGGCATTGACCAAACCGGCCCAGGCGAGCACCGTTACAAACAACGCCCAATCGGATTTCGGCCTCGAGTGCTCGGCCTCGAATGCTGGGCTGCGCACCGTCAGAGCCACGTTGTCATACGGGCAGGCCCGAGCACAATTTAGGCAAAGGGTGCAATCGGTGCTGGTGGTCATGGTTGGCACGAACAGATCGGTTTCGCACCCCGGAAAGGAACCTATTTTTGCCGCAGAACTCACCATCGGCAACTCGAGCATCACATGGTCCGCACGGTTGCCCAAAATTGGGGCTCGAGAGGTTGCGGTTTCCTCGCGTCCATTCAGGCAGTATTTGCCCTCACAGGAATTGCAGACGCTCGAATCACGGGCCGTGATCTGGGTTGGGCTTGCGCCGGAGAGGGCGAAATTGAAATTCCCGAGCGGGCAGACGTACTTGCAAAATGTGCCCGCCGGAAACAACGTGTCCACCAGCAGGGCGCTCGAAAAGTATCCGATGATCAACCAGGCGGTGGCGAACGGGCTGGCCCACCAGTCAAACTGCTCGTAACCGTACAGGTACAAAATCGTTAAGCCGAGCACGAAATACTTGTTGCGCAACGCCCGAGGCCACGAAAATTTGGGCAGGAACCTCGAGAGAAATTTTGCTGGGCCTCGGGTCAGCATCAATGGACAGGCGGCACAGAACAGGTTGCCGAAGACTGCGAGGGCCAACGCCACCAGGCCACGGTAATGCACCCAGACACTCACGCCCGCGACGTTCACACCCGCGATTTGTCGCCCGGTGAAGCCGTCATACACGGACAGCAACGCAATCAACAGCAACGGGAATTGCAGCACAAACCTCGAGTAGCGCCAACGCAAAAACGAACCCAGTATCGGCAGGCGCAAAACATCAAACCGCTGTGAGGCTCGAGCCGGAATTGCGGCGTTCATGTGCAAACCTCGAGCGTGCTGGATTGTAGGGGCGAGGCGAGCCTCGCCCCTACAGTTACGGCATTTATCTTCACGGTTGCACCCCGAACCGAACCTCGCCCGTGAAAATCCGACCATCTTTTTTGGCCGTCATGGTCAGCACGTAATCGCCCGCCATCGCAAACTCGAGTTGTTGCGCCTGGTATTTGCCATTGCCGATCTCTTGGGCGGGGCGCGTTACGGGAATCATGCCCGGATGGGTCATGATGTTCTCAACGCTGACCATCGCACCGGTCAAGGGTTCACCATCTTTCTCGAGCATGAACGCAAGGCTTGTTTTGCCAATGCCAGATGGTGGGATGGTCGTCTCGAGTTTGACTTGCATGGCGTTCGGGTCCGCTGGTTTGCAGGCGACCAGCAGTGAGATCAGGATGACAACAACGAAGCATCCCCGAGTCAAAACTTGGACTCCTGGGTGTTGTCTTGGGATCAATCCAGGGTGTGCAACATGAGGCTCCTGTGCGGTCCAAGATTTTGACACGAACTGCATGGCTTGAGATACTGAAGGCTGGGTGTTTGGGTTCATGGGTTCACTTCGGGGTTTTTGGGTCTGCGAATCATGATGAAGGCCAGAAACGCCAGGGCCAACACGACCGGAGCGCCCGCCAGCGCGAACAGTACGGGCCAACCGACACTGCCCTTCGAGCTTGGTGGCAACACGAATGAAATGGGAGCTTCGAGCGGCCAGACGACCGGCTTTTGCACCTCGAGCGATTCGCTGGGAAAGGTCGTGTCGCGCACCAAGAGCGTGTATGGGCCGGGTTTGGCGTTCGGGACGGGGCTGCCGTAATCACCCTGCGATCCGAATTCTTTCAGTGGCATTCGGATCGTGGTTCCATCGTCCTTGACCAGCATCGCCTCGATTTTCGCCTGATTGATCGGATAGCCATCCGGGCTCGAGGCCCGCAGGGTGAAGGTTTTTGCCCTCAGGGTCGCCTGAAGATTGACTTCGCTGGCGTGACCCAGGGCACTGGAGGTGAACGGACCCAGCAGGCTCGAGGTGAGAAATACGAATAGAAAGATGATTGGGCGAATCTGACGCATCACTTCTAGGGTAAACCCTTTTGCCAAGGACAAACGTAAACACCATTCGCAATCATTCTGGACGGGCTTTCAATGGGTGCTCGAGGTTTGAAATAAGCTCGAGATCGGCGGTATTGGCAAGCATCACACGGGCGAATCGCCCCCACCAGTGGGCCATCAGGTTCAGGATTGGGAAACTGATGGCGGCGAGGACCAGGCCCACGAATGCGGCGGCGAAGGCGTTCTGCAACGAATCGACCTGAAACGAGAGCCAACCGAACTCCACACCGAAATCTTTGGAGAACGTTCCAGTCAGAAATCCAATCGGTGCGTACACCAATGCCAGGGCCACACCCAGCAACGCAACCGTCATGATCAATGCAACAAGGCTGAACGGAAATTTGAGCAGCAAATACAGCAGTGCCCGCCAAGCGTAAGGGTCGCGCAGTTGCGCCACAAGCCGATCCCGAAAACGCAATTGGCTCGAGGTTCTGAACGTGAACCTCACCGGAATGCCGAGCATCGCGTCGTTCAACCAACGCTCGAGGGCGGCACCTTGAATGCTCAGCCACAGGGTCAGGATCAGGAATGGAATGCCGATCCCGAAAATCAAGGCCAATGGAAAGCCGAGTGCCAAGCCGAGGATGATCGAAATAAAATACGCCAGCCCGAGCGGAAAGCTGAGGAACAAATACGTCAGGTTTGAGAGTGTGCTGGCCTCGTAAATCTGTGCCCCATCAAAACGGGACGGCTCGAGCGGACCGGCGAGAACGTCCGGCATTGCCGGTTGAACGTTTCGTTCCAGCGCCCTGGCCCAGAATTTTTTGGCTTTCGGTTTGACCACCTCGAGCGTTTTCGGCAATCGAACCTCGAATTCCGCGCCGCCCTCGGGATGGTTGCGCACCGTGATCCGCCCGCCGTGCAATTCGACCATCGCACGCACGATTGCCAAGCCAAGCCCGCTGCCACCTGTGAACCTCGAGCGGCTGGCATCGGTGCGATAAAACCGGTCAAAGACGCGCTCGAGTTGATCGGGTTCGATGCCCGCGCCGGAATCGCGCACGGTGATGATGGCCTCGTTCAAATTCGTGTTCAAGGAAATTTGCGCAAACCCACCTTCGGGCGCGTACCTGATCGCGTTCTCGATCAGGTTGGCAATCACCTGAATGATCCGGCTCGAATCGATTGGCGCATCCAATCGCGGCAGGTCAGAAACGAACTCGAGTTTCATGCCGCGATCACCGGCCCGCGCCTCGAAACTGTTCACAACCTGCGCAACCAGGGCGCGAACATCGACGCTGCGCCGCTCGAGCGAAATCTGACCCGCATCCGCGAGTGAGAGCGTGCGTAAATCCGTGACGAGTCGGGAAAGCACCTCGGTTTGTGAAAGGAGATTCGAGATTTCCTTGCCATCAAGTGTGATCACATCATCCCGGATCGCCTCGAGCCGACCGCGCAGAATCGTCAACGGTGTGCGCAACTCGTGCGCGATTGCGGCACTCGTGGCGCGACGTTCACCCTCGAGCCTTTCGAGCGAATCCGCCATCGCATTGAAATTGCGCAACAATGTTGCAGTCTCATCGCCGCCACGCCGTCTTGAGGTTGGAGCACGGGCACTCAAGTCGCCACGGGCGACACGGGCTGCCGTCATGGACACGTTCATCAACGGTCTCGAGATTCTTCGAGCGACCAGCAGGGCAATGATCACACCAACGACCAGCACCAGCAACTGAGCGACAAGAAACAAATTTGCCTCGTTGTCAGTGATCGGGTTGTACGTCTCAGGGAAAATGCGAAGCACGATTTTTTGCGATGCTGCTGGCAACCGCGTGTAAGCCACGTACACCGTGTACCAAACCAGTGAGAATTCAACGACTGCTGTGACCAGCATGATCGTCAGCATCGCCAGCGTGAATCGAACCGCAATGCGATTCATTGGGGCAACTCGAGCGCAAGGATTTTGAATTTTCTCATGGCGGATCGCTCATTGCCCATCGCCGTTTCACTCCACCCAGACGCGATAACCGACACCACGCACCGTCTCGAGCAATTTCGGGGCGCCCGCCACCTCGAGCTTCTTGCGGACATTTCCAAGGTGCGCATCGACCACGCGCTCGAGGGCTTCGGATTCGGGCAGGCACGCTTCCAGAAGTTCGTTGCGGGAAAATGTGCGGTTCGGATGCCGCGCCAAATGCTCAAGCAAGCGGTACTCGGTCAAGGTCAAATCCAAACGGTTCAGGCCGACACGCACAGTCATGGCGGTTGGATCGATCTCGAGGTTGGAGATTCTGACCGGACCTTTGGGCGCTTGGGTTTGCGAGACGCGCCGCAACACGGCCTTAACGCGGGCCACAACTTCGAGCGGTGAAAACGGCTTGACCACGTAATCGTCCGCACCCAAACGCAGGCCCAAGAGCTTGTCCAAGTCTTCGGCCATCGCCGTGACCATGATCACCGGCGTTTGCGCCTCCTCACGGATTTTGCGCAAGACCTCGAGCCCATCCATTCCCGGCAATTGCACATCCAAGAGCACCAGATCGGGCCGAGCGAGTCGGTGCATTTTCACGGCGGTCAGGCCATCGTAGGCGCTCTCGGTGCGGAACCCATCTCGGCGCAAATACCCCTCGAGCACCTCGGCGATTTGGCGTTCATCCTCGACCACCAGGACGAGCGGGGCGAGTTGGGCTTCGTTTGTGTTCAGTCCGGTCATGCTTTTCACCCCTGTGTGATTTACCCCTGCGTGGTTGGCTTCCATGCGTTCACAGTAGCGCCACCGTGCGCAACCCACTTCGGGGTTTATCGAAGATTCTGCGAAGAAAACCTGAGCGATTCCTCACACCCCGTTCGCTCGAGGATACGCCATTTTCGCGGCTGTGACGTGTCCAAACCACATTTCGTGCCACCCCGAGCCCCTTCGCACAACCTTGACAAAGCCTTGCCGAAAGGTCAATGCCTCACGTTCAGACTGATTTCAGGAGGCCCACTTGAAACATCCATTCCCCATCCTGATCCTGCTTGCACTGGTTGCCCCCGGTAGCTTCGCCGTGGCGCAACAAAGCCCTGGATTAAGCCTCGAGACGGCCCTGAAAGCCCTGCCGACCGCCCCCGGCTGGCAGATGGCCGAACTGACCGCGCAAAGCGCCCAGCGGCAACTCGAGGTGGCGCAAGCGGGCGCAGGCTTCAGCCTGACCGCGAATGGCGCGTACACGACCAGTCGCACCGATGGTATTCCGCTTGAAAACCTGCCACCGGGCACACAACTCTCAAGCTCGAGCGGCAGCGTTTCGGCCACAGCAGGCTTAACAGTGCTGCCCTGGTCGCCCGCGTTCGATGCGGTTCGTGCCGCCGAACGAAACCTCGAACGGGCCAACATCGACCGGCTTGAGGCCCGATCACAACTGGCGGCACAAGTTCTCAAGCAGTATTTCGACCTGAAACTTGCAAGCACTGACCTCGAGCTTGCACGCAGCGGAGTCGAACTCGCCAAATCACGGCTCGAGATTGCCAACGCTCAACTCGAAGCGGGCGTTGGCACTCGCGAAGGTGTCCTGAATGCCAACCAAGGACTCGAAGCCAGCAGAGCCAACGAACGCGCCGCAACCAACGACCTCGAGCTTCGCCGCCGCAGCCTTTCGATCACGCTCGGCACGAACATCACGACGACCGAACTGACCACAGCAGTACCCGAAGTGAATTTGAAAGACAATGTGCTCGAGGCTGGATTGCCCACGGCACTCAAACGTCGCGGTGACATCCTCAAAGCGACCTCGCAAGTGGCAGACGCGACCGACACACTCGAGGGCGCAAGGCGCGACCGGCTCGTTCCCGATGTCGGCCTGAACCTGCAATACGGTGGCGTTGCACAAAATGGCGATGCGGCAGGCGCTCGAGTCACAGGCGATCTGAACTTCAAAACTGGACAGGTCAGCGTCACACCCGGCTACGGATTTGGATCAACCAGCGTTGGTTCTCGAGTTTCACTTGGCGCGAACATCGCCATTCCAATCATCGCACCAAGCAACGACACAAAAATCTCGAGCGCCGAAAATCAACTGACATTGGCCCAACACAGCCTCGAGACGGTTCGCATCAACGCGGAATTGGACGTTCGCACGCAATACGCCGCCGCACAAGCCGCACTTACACAAGTCGAAGTCGCTCGGGCCGGACTGCTGAGTGCGCAAGAAAAAAATGCGAACGCCGAGAAACGATTGACCGCTGGACTCGGCACCGCCATCGACCGCGAGACGGCCAAACTCGCCAACGTACAAGCCGAACGCGACCTCGAGTTTGCACGCATCAACGCCGTCAGTGCCGTGTTGCGATTTGTTGCGAGCCTCGCGCCGATCAATCCGATGGAACCACTCTCGAGCCTTCCGTAAATTCAGTCGCCATGTGCAGGGCGAAGCATGCCTCGCCCCTACGAAAATCTTTCAAGGAGTTTAATGAAAAACCAGATTCAACTCGCACTCGTGTTCGCCGCAGCATTCACCGTCAGCACGTTTGCCCAGGCTCAACAGGCCACTTCGTACTCGCTCGAGAAAGCGGTCTCGAGTGCGATTCAAAACGGTTCGGAGATGGCGAATTCCCGTACAACACTCGAGCAGGCAAAACGAGATCTGGATTCACGCGAGGCCGATCCGGTCAGTGCGGTCAACGAGAAACTGATTGCGCGACAAGCGTTCAGACTGGCTCAGGTTCGGCTCGCATCGACACGACTCGAGGTGACACAAAACGTGATCACGGATTACATGGCCTTGTACGAAGCGCAAGAAAATACGAACGTCGTTGAGGCACAACTGGCACTTGATACGCGATCACTCGAGATCACCAAGGCCCGCAATGAAGCGGGCAGCGCAACGAAACTCGACATCTCGAAGGCTGAGAATCAATTGAAGGCCAGCAGGCAAAGCGTTCAAGATTTGAAGGCGAAACTGCCGGTGATTGCCAGCCGCCTCGCACGGTTGCTGGGGTTGCCAAAAGGCGCGAGTCTCAGCGTGCAAGCACCCAAAACCGGCAAGGTCCAAACCCTGGATTTGAACAAACTCGAGGCAGGTCTGGACGACCGTTCACCCACGCTACTTGAGGCGGCACAATCGGTTGAGTTGGCGCAATTGAACGTTAAGCTTTCCGACAACGATTGGACTCCGGCGGTGCAATTGCGTCAGGCGCAAACCAGCCTCGCCAATGCGCAACGCAGCTTTGACGGGGCACAACGTGGATCAATTACACAATTGCGTGATGTTTTTCGCGCCAACGATGACGCACTCGAGCAGGCACAAATCGCGACCCAAGCCCGAGAGAATTCCGAACGCACGTTAGCGCAAGACAAGTCACGGTTGGCGGGCGGGACAATATCGAAACTCGAGTTTTTGAACAGTGAGATCGCAGCGGTTCGCGCTCGGTTCCAAGCGATTCAAGCGAACGATGGGTACCTGATTTCTCTTGGCGCATTGAGTGTGGTGTCTAACATGGATTTGCTCGAGTTGGGCGGTGCGCAATGACACACAAGCTCAAGCCTTCAAACACTGATATGAATTCTCAATCCGAATTGTGCACAGGGCGACCCTTGTGGTCGCCCTTACATCAAACGCCAACACGTAGGGGCGAACTCCATGTTCGCCCAACCTCGAGCCGAGACATTGCCGTGGCCTTCGGCGTGGTCCTTGCATTGACGTTGACGGCCTGCGGTGGTGAACAATCCGCACAGGCGGCAGAGAAACCGGCTACGGAAACCACAACAACCGTGGACACAACCACGCCCGTCAACGCGGTGCTGACCTCGAGCGGTGCGCTCGGCACAACACGCTCCGTTGGTGCGACACTGACTGCCGCCACAGATTCCAACGTTGCCGCCGAAGCTTCAGGTCGAGCGATTCAAGTGTTGCGCCGCGAAGGTGGACTGGTCAAAGCGAACGAGATCATCGTGCAGTTGGACAGCGTGGGTGCTGCTGAGCAAGTCAAAAATGCGCAACTCGCCGTACAAACCGCGAGCATCAACCTTGAGGCGGCTCAGCGTCAAAAGCCGGAAACCTTGGCGCAGGCAAAACGTTCACTCGAGGCGGCACAATCGAGTCTCGAGGCGGCATCACGGACGTTCAAGGCGAACAAGCGAATTTACGAAGAGGGTGGCTTGTCGCGTGTGGAACTCTCGAACACGCAGGCGAGTTTGTCGCGTGCTCAGGCGGAAGAACGCGGTGCTCGAGATGCGGTTTCGCGGGCAGAACGGGCGGGCAGTGAACACTTGGCCTTGTTGAAAGTTGCGCTCGATCAGGCGCAAGCCAGTCTCGAGCAGGCGCAGCGTCAATTGCGTTTGACCAGCATCAAAGCCCCATTCGCGGGTCGCATTGTCGAGGTCGTGCCGAACGTTGGCGAGTTCGTCAGTGCGGGTGCAAAAGTCTTCCGACTCGTGGACACCTCTAGCTTGAGAGCGAAGTTCAACGTGCCATCGAACGAGGCGGCGAAACTTCCGGTCGGTATAGGTTTGCGTGTGGTCACGTCGGGCAAAAAGTTTGATGCTCGAGTGGCGAGCAGTGCGAACGCTCCGGGTCAGAACAGGCTCGTCGCGTTGCAGGCTCGATTCGTGTCGGGTCAGGCACTCGAGAATCTTGGTGTCGGCGCGTTGGTGCAAGTGCGTTACGATCTGAAACTCGCCAAAGGTGCGCTCGTGCCAAGCGGTGCGGTCGGCAGCGAAAACGGTCAAGCCTTTGTCTGGGCGATCAAGGGTGACAAACTCAAACGCGCCAATGTGACCGTGCTGGCCGAATCGAACGGACGCATCGCCCTCGCCGGAATTCCCGGTGGCGTGCAAGTCGTCTACCCTGTG
>JANOWZ010000393.1:0-11243 GCA_031418155.1 Deinococcales bacterium | reverse complement strand
CCGGGGCCGCAAACAAACCAGGGTGGGTCAATCGGGTATGATCGCAAAGATTCTATGACCCTCGAGAAACTCAACGACGCAGAACTTGTGATGCACATCGCAGCCGGTTCCGAGGCGGCCCTGTGCGAGGTCTATGATCGTTTCTCAAAACTGATTTACTCGATTGCTCGACGCATCCTACGTGACACCGGCGAAGCCGAAGATGTGGTGCAGGATGTTTTCGTCAAACTCTGGGCGCACGCGCTCGAGTACAAGGCCACGCATGGCAGCGTCTCGACCTGGCTGATGACGATTGCGCACCGCACCGCGATTGATCAACTGCGGCGACGCACCGTGCGGGCCACGGTCGATATCGAAGAGCGCGAATTGCTGGCCCACCCGGACCCGAAACCAAACACGGACCTCTTGCTGGACCGCATCGGCCTGAGCGGGGCCCTGGCCACCCTGAAACCTGAAGAGCGCGAACTGGTCGAACTCGCCTTTCTCGAGGGTTTATCGCACGCGCAACTGGTGGAACGCACCGGAATGCCGCTCGGCACGATCAAAACGCGACTGCGCACAGGTCTGGTCAAATTGCGTGAAGTGCTCGGAGAATGGGCGCACGGATGAGCGTGGTTTCCGCCCAGTACGAACGCTCGAGGCTGGCGGCACTTGAACGCTACGCCGTCCTCGACACGGACCACGAGCCGATCTTCGATCAGTTTGCCGCACTGAGTGCGCAATTGCTCGTGGCCCCAATCAGCATCGTCGGGATGATCGATCAGAACCGGCACTGGTTCAAAGCGGCACACGGCACGCGGACGCACAGCAACTCGAGGCAAAATTCTTTTTGCACCTACACCGTGCAGTCAGATCAAGTCTTCACCGTCGAGGATGCCAGCAAGGATGCCCGTTTCGCCCTGAATCCCGATGTGACGGGCAGGGCACACCTGCGTGCCTATGCCGGTGCACCGCTCGTGACGGCGAACGGGTTGAGCATCGGGACGCTTTGCATTTTTGACACTTCGCCGCGAGCATTCACGGTTGACGAACGCGATACCTTGACGCGGTTGGCGGCAATGGTCATGCGAGAACTCGAGGATCGACTCGAACGGTTGCAAAACACAATTACCTCGCCAGAGTCTCGAGAGGCGGCGCTCGACCGGGCCACCGCAAGCATCGGTGAACAGCTCGGACTGAGCGTCCTGAAAATGTTCGGATCGCATGATCGGCTATCACATGATCGGCTCGGGCTTGAAGCCTTGAACCAAGAACCGGACGCACTCGAGGGATTGTTCACAGCATTGCAAGATGTTCAACCAGAGGCGCAACCCGATCCGAACCTGAAGTTAAAACTGCTCGAACGGCTGCGTTTCACGCGCAGCCACAACCCCAAACCGGCACCCGCTCGGGCCTTGATCCTGAATGCCGAACATGCGATTGTCGCGCACGCCTTCGACCCGAACCTCGAGCTGCAAGTCTGGTCCAAGCAGCCCGGCAACCCTGCGTTCGCGCTGGAGGCGTTCAATGGCTCCGCCATCAAAGTTCAGGTTCCGAGCGGCAGCACCCTGATTGGCCTGAGTACCTTCACCGACTCAAGCGAACCCGATTGGTTGGCACTGGGCGAATTGCAATTGGGCGAATTGCAATTGGGCGAACCGCAAAGCCAGTCACGCGATCATTTGGGTTAGAGTCTCGAGCGATGTACGACCTGCTCAAACCCGTGCTGTTCAATTTTGATGCCGAACAAGTCCATGACTTTGCGATGCGAGGTTTGCGATTCGCAGCGCATCAACCGGTGTTGCTGGACCTGATCGCTCGGGCCTGCGCACCCAAAGATTCAAATTTGGCCGTCAAACTCTGGAACCTTGAGTTTCCCAACCCGGTCGGACTGGCGGCGGGCTTCGACAAGAACGCGCTGGCCCTGCCCGCATGGGCGGCGCTCGGGTTCGGGTTCGTCGAGGTCGGCAGCATCACGGCGCTGGCACAACCCGGCAACGACAAACCACGGTTGTTTCGCCTGCCCGAAGACCGCGCCATCATCAACCGCATGGGTTTCAACAACCACGGCGCGAAAGTCGTCGCGGCACGGCTCGAGTTGTGGCGGCATCAGTTCGGACCGTCAACGGTTCCGCTCGGGATCAACATTGGCAAATCGAAACTCGCGGCACTCGAGGATGCGGCGGCAGATTACCTGACCAGCCTGGGATTGCTCTGGGAGTACGGCGATTATTTCGTGGTCAACGTCTCAAGCCCGAACACGCCGAACCTGCGGCAGTTGCAGGACAAAGACAAACTCGAGGGCTTGCTGTCCGCAGTGATGGGATTTGTCAACGCCCAAGCCAATCCGAAACCCGTCTGCCTGAAAATCGCGCCAGACCTGAGCCTCGAGCAACTGGACGAAATCATCACCTTGATCGAAAAGCACAAACTCTCCGGGGTCATCGCCACCAACACCACGCTGGCTCGAGACGGTCTGAAAACCGTAATCGACGAATCTGGCGGGCTGTCAGGCGAACCGCTCAAAGCCCGCAGCCTCGAGATTCTAAAACATTTGGTCAAGACGCTTGACGGTTGCGTGCCGGTGATCTCCGTCGGCGGCATCAGCACTGCGGACGATGTTCAACAACGCCTCGATGCCGGGGCGAGCCTGGTGCAGGTCTATACCGGTTGGATCTACCAAGGCCCAATGATGCTGCGCGAAATTGCTCGAGGATTAAGCCGAACCTGAAGCACCCGAATCGACCTCGGGCGCGTTGACCATGTGCGCCGCCATCCGAGCCACCGCCTCAAGCAATTCCTGACGCACCTCCGGCTCGAGATTTGCCACGCCACTCGCATCCGAAAAGCATTCAAACCAGGCTCGAGCGCGGGCCGGGGTGATCTCAAACTTCAGGTGGCGGGCGCGAAGCATCGGGTTTCCGTAATAGCGATGGTACAGCGGCGGCCCGCCGAGGAATCCGGTCAGGAAGGCCTCTTGCTTGTTCATGGTTTCGGAAAGTTCTTCGGGAAACAGGTCCGAGAGAAGCGGATTGGCTTTGACCAACGGATAGAACGCCTGAATGATCGCCCGCAGTTTCGCGGCCCCAATCCGGTCATAGAGTTTCGGAAGTTGATGCTGTACGGATTGACTTTGTTCTGGCTGACTCACAGGCCAATTCTGACGGCTCGAACCGCAAATTCACAGGGCCAGAACGCCCAAACCGCGAGCCAAACCCGAGAACGATCTTGCAATCCTGATCGGGACCGGAACTTGCCCTCAATCTCATCCACCCACAACGCTCGAGCCGCATCATGAAGACGTGAGCCTTTTCGATCAAGTTCCCACATCCTGGCAGGCCGTGCTCGAAGCAGAATTCAAGCAGCCATACATGGCCAGCCTTGAGGCATTTCTCGAGGTGGAACGTGCCACACAAACCGTATTCCCGCCCGAATCCGAGGTCTTCAGTGCGCTCGAGTTGACACCATTCGATCAGGTGCGAGTGCTGGTCGTTGGTCAAGACCCGTATCACGATGACGGTCAGGCGCATGGTTTGGCCTTCAGCGTGCGTCCCGGCGTGAAAGTCCCACCGAGTTTACGGAACATCTACAAAGAACTCGAGGCGGATTTGGGCATTCTGCAAAGCAAAAACGGGTTTCTCGAGCCGTGGGCGCGTCAGGGCGTGTTGTTGTTGAACACATCATTGACGGTGCGGGCGCACGCCGCCGGATCACACAAAGGTCAAGGTTGGGAGAAATTGACCGATGCGATCATTCGGGCCGTCTCGAGCGAAGCGGATCGGGTGGTGTTCGTGCTCTGGGGCGCTCCGGCGGGCAAGAAACTGGCGTTGATCGACGCGACTCGCCACACAGTTGTTCAGTCGGCGCATCCGTCTCCCCTGTCAGCGCACAATGGCTTTTTCGGCTCGAGACCGTTCTCGAAAATGAATGCAGCGCTGCTCGCGGTTGGCAAACCAGAGATTGATTGGCGGCTCGGGTAAGTATTTCAAGCACATGCGAACAGCACCCCAGGATTTCTGGGGTGCTGTCTTTTTCGGTTCAAGCGGTGATCTGTTCCGATCGAATTCTCTGGCGGTGCTCGAGGATCATCCGTGTTTCGTTTTCGCGTTCTTCGACCAGGATTTCCACCCAACTTTCCAGACTTCTGACTCCCGCTTCAACCGCTGCGATTGGGGATTTGAATTTCGTGCCGTCCAAGAATCGTTTGCTGGCGCGTTTCAGGTAGCTGATACGTTTCATGATGTCTCCTCAGATCATGGGATTTGATTCGTGGTGCTTCAGTTCGTGGTGAAAGTGTTTGACTGCGAGTTCCCCGTGGCGTAATCGCTGGCTGGTTGAAGTGCGTTCATCACCGAGCCGCTCGAGGGATTCGTGATCGCATCGGTGCTGTTGATGGCGCTGGTGCCCATCACCCGCCAGTTAAAGGACGTACCTGCGGGCAGTGTGCCCAATCCGAGCGAAGCGGTGCTCGGCAAGGTCACGTTCGAGGCAGCGGTAAAGACCACGAATTGCTGGGTGAGGGTGCTCAGCATGGCGATGTGCAAGCCACCATTCAAAGGAGCCCAGGAGAACGTTTGGTTGGCCAGGTCAATGCCGCTCGCACCGCTGACAGGCAGGCTCAGGCTGGGTGGTGTGGGAAGCTCGAGGTTGACATTGTTGGCGTTCGCGGCCAGGTTGCGTTTGAAGACTTCGGACTTGATGCCGCCCGCTCCGTCGGCCCTGGCGCTGGCGGTCAAGCCCACACCGGCAATGTTGGGGGCATTGTACGAGAAGGCCGCACCGACGGTGGAATCGTTGACCAGGTTGATGCTGGCACTCGGACCAAAATCGGCGCTCAGGCGTTTGCTCGAGAGGCTCATGCCTGCCGGGACACTCACATTCCCGGAAAGGATCGAACCCGCAACCGCATTCAGGGCGACATCTTTGTTGTTGGCGGTGCTGCCGTCTGAAACCGGCACGTTCTCGAGTTTGCCGTAACCGCGATAGATGTTTGGCAGGCCCGCAAGATCGGTGGACCATTGCAAGGCATGAACCGTGCCGGTGATCGAATTCGGTCCGAACCAACTTGGATTCAAGGCATAGGGATTGTTAAGGACACTGCTGGTATCGCCGCCTTCTGGTGCGACAAACGCCATCTGGGTGCGACGGAACGCTGGCGTTGGCAAGACCAGACTTCCGCTCAGGCTGCCGTTGATCGTGGCGCTCTTGGCACCACCACCGAAGGCGAAGGCAATCACTCGAGGGTCACTGCGGGTCACGCCTTTGAACAGGGTCACAACCGTGCTTGGACCGAACGAGGCGACGGCGGCAACATCGTATGGAGCGCTGACACCGGGAATACTGAAGTTGCCAAGCGAATCGGTGGTGGTTGATGGCTTGCCGATCACTTGCACGGTGGCGCTTGGGACGGGCTGACCGGTCAGGCTGACCACCTTGCCACTGACGGTGAAGGTACTTGGGCCTGGGTTTGGGGTCGGGTTTGAGGTTGGGGTCGGAACGCCAGCCGGTGCAGTGCCGCAGGCCATCATGCTGGTCGCAGCGATCACACCAAGACCAAGGTTGCGAAAGGTTGAAAAGCTCGAGCGTTTGGTGGTTGAACGGTTCATGATGGCCTCCTGGTTGGACTTGAACGGGTGGGCGAGCGTCTTGGTTGCCAATGTGTTTTCGAGTTTCGTCTTCATGTCCTGCCTCCTGTTTCGGTTCGTTGCGGGTGCTGTGCGAACCTGTGCAGTGAAGGTACTTTTCCCCCGGTGAACGACCCCTGAACGACTCGAGGCGGTCCGTTCAGGGGTATTCAGGGTTGGAAAGTATTGGGAGCGGTAGGGTACGCTCTTGAGCGCACCACATGCACAAAACGGTGTATTGACGAGCGCACCCTACAAGTGTTCTTGGTCCCTCCCAGACGGCTCTTACTCGCTTTTTGCTCACCTCTCGTATGCTGAGGACGTGCATTTAAAGGCGTTGGGTGAACTCGAACTCGAGGGCATGGCATTTCGGCGTGAAAAACCGTTGTTGGTGCTGACGTACTTGGCACTCGAGGGGCCGCAATCGAGGCGCAAACTGGCCGAGTTGTTCTGGCCAGATGCGAGTGACCCGATGAACAGCCTTTCGGTCGCCTTGACCAAATTGCGCAAACTTGGTGCGGCAGAGGGTGATGAATCTCGAGCTTGGTTTGATGGTTCCTGCGATGCCTTGCAAGTGCGTGAGCATGTGCGGGCCGGAAGGCTCGAGCAGGCGGCGAGTTTGTACGCAGGTGAGTTGGCTGGGGATTTACGCGAACCCCTGGGCGCGGAACTCGAGGATTGGTTGCTCGAGGCGCGTGAAACTTTGGCCGGTGAAGTCCGTGAAGCCCTCTTGACCCTTGCCGAACGTGAGGCCAGCGAGGGTCAGTTCTCACAGGCCGCAGAACGCGCCGAACGCGCCTTTCGCCTGCCCGGAACCGCCGCGCTCGAGCCAGCCGATTTGGGCCGCATTTACCAATTGTTTGCCGCCGCCGACCATCCCGCCCGTGAAGCCGTGCGCAGCGAAGCCACCGACCTCGGCGTGAATTTGGAAACACCCAAAGAGGCCGCTCGAGGCCGTTTGCGCCATCGCGTGATCGGACGGAGGCGTGAACTCGAGGCCCTGCAATCGCTCGAGTCTGGCGATTGGGCCTGGGTGCGTGGCGGCGCGGGCATGGGCAAGACGACGGTGGCCCGAGAACTCGAGGCGCACGGTTGGCGTTTGCTTCCGGGACGTTCTGGCCTGCCGTTCGCCACGATTGAGGCACTCTGGCCGGAGACCGCACAAGATGGCGAGGACGCGATTCTGCGCCGCTTGCTGCGCTTGGCCGCGAACGGTTTACAACTGGTGCTGGATGATTGGGATGCTGCCGATCCAGACTCACAGCGCGTCCTCGAACGCGCCCGAGCGTTGCGGCCCGAATGCCGCGTGATCATCACCTCTCGAGGAGCACCCGCCTTGCCAGTGGATCGTGTGCTCGAGTTGGGACCGTTCAAGATAGATGACCTGACCGGTTTTCCAGGCGCTTATTCAGCCACCGATGGCATTCCCGAACTCGTCGGGGCGCACCTTCGCGGCGAACCTCTTCCGCAGGCGCTCGAGGCACGGTTGGCGCAACTGCCCGAAACGGCCCGAACCCTGCACGGCGCACTGCTGCTGCTCGATCATCCAGATTTGGAGGTCGCCCGTCGCGCATTGAATGTGAGTGCCGCCGAATTCATGCAGGCGCTCGAGTTGCTGGTCGGGGCTGGACTGATCGAATCCAACGGACAAGTCAAAGGTCGCGCCACCGCCCTCGAGCATGTGGACACCCGTCCGAACCTCGAAGCGGGCTTGGCCTTGAGGCTCGCCCGGCACCTTTCAGAACGCGACGCACTGCCGTTGTACCAACGTGCCCGAGGACTCTGGGAAGACAGTGATCTCGAGGCCGTCCGCCGTGCCTACACCGCCTGGGCAAAAGAATTGATGCGACGCGGCTTTCCACGACGCGCCGCTGACCTGCTGCTCGAGGCTCCCAACGATCCCAACCTGACCCGACTGCGGGCTCGGGCCTTGGAACGCTCCGGCTTGTACAAAGACGCGCTCGAGGTTTTGGAACGCGCCCCGCTCGAGACGGAATCACAACCCGAATTGTTGGCGTTGCGCTCCACGCTGTACGCACGATTGGGCCGACCATTGGAGGCTCGAGAGGCGGCACAGGGCGCACTCGGGGGACCGACTGAAGCTCGGGCCGAAGCGCACAACACGATTGGCTTGCTGGCCTTGTCGTCTGGTGAATTTGCTGATGCCAGTGTCGCGTTCCGGCGAGCCGCAACCTTATGGCGAGCGCATGGCGATGAGAACCGTTGGATGGGCGCATTAAATAACCTGGCGATTTCTCGAACGCAACAGGGCGAAGATGCGCAAGCAGCATTTCAGGAAGCGATTGATGCAGCCAAAGATGATCCAACACAACGCTCGAGGTCGTTGATCAACTTGGGACGAGCGCTTGAGCAAGCCGGACGCTTACAAGATGCTGAACACACATACAAAGAAGCGGCGAGTGTTGCACATGAAGCAGGAGCCTTGCGTTTTGCAGCCCTCGCTTGGAACAACACGGGGGCAGTTTGTCATGCTCAGGGCAATCTAACGGAAGCACGTCAATCTTATGAGCAAGCGCTGCGGTTGTCTCGAGAGGCAGGCGCACAGGAGACACTGGGAATGGCCCTGGCAAACCTTGCTGAATTGGACGAGGACGAATTCGGGCTTGAAGAGGCAATTCGCATTCTGAAAGATGCTGGAGAATCTGCGGCAGCCGAGCACTACCAAGCACTTTTAATGGCGTTCAGGGGTCGTTCAGGGGGGTCTGCGCATGCTTAACCCATGCCGAAGAGCGCATATCTCATCGAAGACAGTCTTTGGCTGGAGGTCAATGGTGCGTTGGTTCTTCTTGATGCTGATGATGACGTTGGCCGCCTGCCAACCCAACCCGAGCCCCATCGTGAACGGACAGGCGAACCTGAATCCGCCCTTGGCTGGACCGAACGAACAGGTGAGCATCAGTTTGCCGTTCACGCCCAGCAGTAACGCAAAAGTCAAAGTGGGTGGCAGTGATGTCACTTCGAGCCTGGTCGATGGCAAGTTGCGTTTCGCTGTGCCTCAAGATGCCTTTGGAGGACCGCAGCGCGTCGAAATCAATGACAGCCCGAACAGCGCCATAGGTTCGCTCGAGGTGCTGAAAATCTCGAGCAATTTGCCACTCGCACTGCAAAATGTGGCGAACATTCTGACCGACAATGCGGATGGTTTTAAGCAGGCACTCGAGAACCTGCCCAACAAACGTGGGACTTACGTCGTGCTGGACATCAAGACTTTGGCTGGAACCGGCAAGTGCGGCAAAGCCATTGTGCGAGTCAAGATTAGCGGCATCCCATTTGGCGAAGGTCTGGCCGAACTCAAACGTCTCGAGGCTGGCGCGGGCTCGGTGGCGTTGCATGTTGATCCGCTTTCAGGTTGGGCAACTGACCCAGGCCAGCTTGCGCCCAAAGCATTGCCCGTGAACGGCGCAGGAGCCATCAACGCTGGCGCTGCAATAGAACGCAAAATCACCGGCCAAGGCATCACCATCGCCGTGCTGGATTCTGGGGTCAATACTCTCAGGCAATCTGTTCCGCCCCTCATTCCCAACGCGGGCAAGAACTTCACCACCGAAGGTCTGGAGACTAATGTCACCGACTTGTTCAAACCTGCAAGCTCGAGCGCGATTGTCGGGCATGGCACGCCCGCCGCGTACTTGGCCCTCAGTGTTGCGATCTCTGCCAAAATCTTGCCGGTGAAAACCTGCGATCAGACCGGATTGTGCCTGACCGATCACGTGGTTCAAGGCGTGTGTTTCGCGCTCGATTACGCCACCAAGAATGACGGCGTGAACAAGCTGGTCATCAACCTCAGCTTGGGTGGCGAGACCCCGAGCGTGATCCTGCATGACGTGCTGCAACAGGCGCTCGAGCAGGGCGCGGTGGTTGTGGCTGCTGCTGGGAATGGTTGGGCATCCCGTGGTGCTCGAGTTGGCGCACTGTACGAGTACCCCGCAGCCTTCGGTGGCGTGAACGGCGTTCCGGCAGGTTTGGCTTCGCTCGAGGGCAAGGGTTTGATCTCGGCGGGTGCGTTGCGGAACGATGGCGCGGCAGCACCCTTGTTCAAATCCACAGATTTCACGAACCGGGGCGATTACCCAGATGTGGCTGCGCCTGGGGAACTGGTGCAATCGTTCAATCCGAACGGTGCTCCAGGAGATTACACAGGAACATCGTTTTCCACGCCTCTGGTGGCGGGCGCAGCAGC
Organism: Deinococcales bacterium; assembly: GCA_031418155.1. Classification (GTDB taxonomy): domain Bacteria; phylum Deinococcota; class Deinococci; order Deinococcales; family JAAFIG01; genus JANOWZ01. Next base: position 1,439 of record JANOWZ010000393.1, on the reverse strand, counting down.
TTTGTGGCGTGAGGTCAAACCTGCTGCAACACCCGGAGAAATTGAAAAGTTTCTCGAGACCAACGCGAAAAGCTTGGGTGTCAATGCACCTCCTGAAGCCGCTGGGGCTGGAATGGTTGATTTGTCATTGCAACCCAGCAGGCCATGAACGCTCGAGGTTGACGCTTGGTGAATGCGGGTCGGATTTCGAGATGAAGTCCGACTTCGCTTTGTGATTTCCAAGTGTTCACTCGAGGTTGGTCAACTGCGCATTTGATTCGAGACACCTTGCCGAGATTGCTCGAGGTTGTACGAAATAGGATCGATTGCCATGTCGCATCGCATCAACATTTGGGAACTGTACATGAATGAAAACACTGTCCCTCAACAAAATATGCACACTTGCAGTTCATTGATGGGTGTATGCTCGAGGTACATCACGGTTTTCAACTGGAGTCAGGAAATGAACCATAACAAGCGTTTGTTTGACAGCATTTTGTTCCTTTGGCGGCTCGCGTGAGCACGCCCCTCAACCTCTGGCACGCTTTCTTAAACCAACTCGAGCAAACCGTTCCATTCACCGACGCGACCACGCAAACCCTCGAGTACCTGCGCTACCCGCGTCGCATGGTCACGGTCTCTGTGCCAATCCGCATGGACGATGGCGCGGTCAAATTCTTTACCGGCTACCGGGTGCAACACAGCATCTCGAGGGGTCCGGGCAAGGGTGGCATTCGCTATCGCGCTGGCCTGAACTTGGACGAGGTGCGTGGCCTCGCCGCGTACATGACCATCAAATGCGCCGTCATGAACCTGCCGTTCGGTGGCGCGAAGGGTGGGATTGATGTCGATCCGAAAACGCTCTCAAAGGGCGAACTCGAGCGCATGACCCGGCGCTACACCAGCGAACTCGTGGACGTGATCGGGCCGGACAAGGACATTCCCGCACCGGACACCGGCACGGACGAGCAAATCATGGCTTGGATGATGGACACGTACAGCCAGAACCGTGGCAGCACCAGCACGGGCGTTGTCACTGGCAAACCCGTTTCGATGGGCGGCAGTCTCGGCAGGCTCGAGGCTTCAGGGCGAGGTGTCGCCACCGCCGTCGCGGGCGTGATGAAGCAACGCAACGAAACACTCGAACGCTCGAGCGTGGCGGTGCAAGGCTTCGGTGCGGTTGGCAAGCACTCGGCGCTTGGACTGCAAGAATTGGGGGCGCGAATCGTTGCGGTTTCCGACTCGCACGGCGCGATCTACCGGCACGATGGCTTCGACATTCCCAAACTGATGCAGCACAAACTCGAGACCGGCAGTGTGATCGGCTTCGAGAACGCCAAACGCATCACCTCAGAATCCTTGCTGACCCTGCCGGTTGATGTGCTCGTGCCAGCCGCGCATGAGGGCACGATTCACGCCGAGAACGCGCCACGGGTTGAAGCCAGCATCATCGCTGAAGG
>JANOWZ010000392.1:0-6498 GCA_031418155.1 Deinococcales bacterium | reverse complement strand
GCACTGTCGCCGCGTCCGTGTAGCAGGATCATGGCGGCTTTGGCTGTCTCGAGTTTTTCGCCCAATGTCTTGACGGGCTGGCCTTGGTGAATGCTCATGCATGCCCCCCCGGCATGGTCAGGACCGGCACGTGCGCCTCGATTTGGGCACGTTGCTTCTCGAGCCACGGCGGTAAAACCAGCGTCTCTCCGAGATGGTCTTTGTGTTCGTCCACTGCGAATCCTGGACCATCTGTGGCAATCTCGAAAACCGTGCCCCCAGGCTCGCGGAAGTACACACTCTTGAACCAGAAGCGATCAATGACCGGCGTGGGTTGCACACCAGCGAGCGCCAGTGCCGCTTGAACCTCGAGTTCGCTGGCATCGTCCGGCACGCGCCAAGCGAGGTGATGAATCGTGCCCGCACCGAATCCGCCATTGCTCGAGGCTGGGGCGCGTCCAACATCGACGTGCTGACCAGATTGGCCCGCAAGCAGCCCATAGCGTTGCCAGCCGTTTTCTTCAGCGATCAGGCGAAAGCCCATGATGCCGGTCAGGAATTGTGTGGTCGGCTCGAGCATTCGTTCCAGGATTCTTGCGCCGTGCAATCCACGAATTTGATGTTCCCCCGGCACGCTGCTCTCCGCCCAGATTGCGCCCGCATGTTCGGCTTCAACGAGTGCGACGTTCAGGCCATCGTGATCTTGAAAGGCGAGCGCATATTCACCAAACCGAGTCTCGTAGGTGCTGCCAATCCCGTAATGCTCGAGGCGTTTGTGCCAGAATCCAAGGCTGCCATTGGAGACCGCCAGCGCCACCTCGCTCGCCATGCCAGCACCGGTTCGACCTCGAGCCGCCTCTTTGCCCCATGGAAAGAAGGTCAGGTCGCTGCCGGGGGCGCCCTCACCGTCCGCGTAAAAAAGATGGTACGTGCCAGGATCGTCCTGATTGACACTTTTTTTGACCAACCGCATCCCCAGCACACCCGCATAAAAATCAAGGTTCGCCTGAGCATCGCCCGCCATCGCCGTCACGTGATGAAGTCCTGTAATCATGCTCAGAGTTTACGCTCGAGGCTCGGGGGTTGTGCTGTCCAGAATGCCGAGCGATGGTTGTCCGGGAGACACACGTCTCGAGTCAAATTTGACATGGCAGGCTCGAGCTTGGGCTCAGTTCAATTTTGTTTGGCCCTCGAGATGGACAGTCTGCTCGGCATGTGTTGCATTGTGATCTGCGCGAGGCACACACCCGTCACGGTTTTCGCACACATTTGACCGAAATCTGGCTCGAGATTGCATAGGCTTGTGCATTCTCGCTACAAATGATCTTCGGGATTTTTGGGCTCGAGGGGGCATTCTTCTCGTGCTGATGCTGGCAGAATCGGGTTTGACTGAGCAATCTTCATTTTCGTATAGTCATGCACTCTTTCTCTCGTCCAACGTTTCACAAGGAAACCTCGAGAGAATCCACTTTCATCCCTTCCGCCTCGCCGAAATGGTTCAACTGCTGTTCAGGAGGTCAATACGATGCACCAACCCACAAAGCCCGATCCCGCACTGCGCAACCGCCGTGAAAGCACTTTCCGCAAGGCCGAACGCGAACGGCTTGAGAAAATCATTCCGGGCGCGTTGCGCGAACCGATTGGGCACGATGCGTGCGGCATCATCGGCACGATTCGCAAGACGGGCACGCCAACGCATGGCAATGTCAAACGTGGGATTGCGGCCTTGGTGCAGATGGCGCACCGTTCTGGCGAGGTGCGCGGCGAGGGCGACGGTTGCGGCATCCAGACCGATATTCCACGCAAAATTTGGCGTGAATGGTTGACGCAGGCTGGGCTCGAGGCTGCCACGGTCGGTGAGACCGGCTTCTTCGTCGGGCATTACTTCATTCCGGTTTCGATCAATCCTCGAGATGTGCTGGATCATTTGCGGGCTCGGGCCGGTCGCTTTGGTGTGCGCATCGTGCATGAGCGTCGCGCTCAAACGCACTCGACGGTGCTTGGTCCGGTGGCGGGACTGTCTGAGCCGATCTTCTATCAGGTCGCCGGAGTCGTCAGCGGCAAGGACGATGCCGAACGTCACGCGAGCCTCTACCGCCTCGCGCTTGAACTCGAGAAGGCCACACCAACGCACGTTGTTTCGATGAGCACGCACACGGTCGTTTACAAGGTTCGTGGCAGCGCCGAGATTCTGGACCGCTACTACCCAGAATTGCGTCGTCCCGATTTCGAGAGCACCGCAACGATTGGTCACAACCGTTACAGCACGAACACGATGAGCACCTTCGAGCAGGTCCAACCGTTCAGCCTCTTGGGTCACAACGGCGAGATCAACACGATTGAACGTTTGCGCCGCGAGGGTGAAAGCCTCGGCATTCCCCTGACCAGCGGCAGCGACAGCCAAGATTTGAACCGGATTCTCGAGGGTTTAATCAACGGATACGGTCTGTCCTTGCTCGAGGCGCTCGAGACGGCACAACCACCGGTGCTTGGCGAGATCAAGACGTTCTCTCCGGCCCTGCAAGACACGTACATGGGTTTGCGGCAATCGCTCGGGCCACTCGCGCAGGGTCCAGCGGCGCTGGTCTTGCGTCACGGCAACGAATGCTGCTTCAGCGTTGATGCGCTCGGTTTGCGTCCGCTGTGGTTCGGTGAGACGGAGAAGGAATTTTTCTGGTCCTCTGAGCGCGGCGTGCTGCCGTTGGGCGCGTTCGTTAGCGATCCACGTCCGCTCGCCCCAGGCGAAAAGATGAGTGTGCAAATCCGCAGCGGTGGCATTCAACCGATGCCGCATCACGAATCACAACGCCTGCTGCTCGAGCGAATCCACAACCGCGAGGCCGTCAACATTGGCGCTCGAGCCCACATCAACGGGCCTCTCGAACGGCCGACGCACATGCCGGAATTCGATCCCGAAACGCACAAGCCCTCACCCGCCGCACCCGCCGCGTTCGGTTGGGAAAAGTGGGACGAGGAGTACGTCAAAACCCTCGCCGAGCGTGGTGTAGAACCGATCTCGAGCCTTGGCTTTGATGGTCCGTTGGCGGCATTGCGCGATCCGAAACCGAACCTCTCAGAATTCATGAAGGAAACCGTCGCGGTCGTCACTAACCCGGCGATTGACCGTGAGCGCGAGATCGAACAGTTCTCGACCCGCGCTGTCCTCGGTCGTCGCGCCTTGCCGGATGGCCAGCATGGCGGCAAAGTCTGCGAGTTGATCACGCCGATCATCCCGATGGATTCCGTGACCGCCGCAAAGTTCGGCACGATGACATTGCCAGAACTCGAGTCTCACCTGAAAACCGTGCGCGTCAAAATGGAGGCGCACGTCACGAATGGATTCCCCGAACCGCTCGAGAACGCCTTGGATCGCATTCGCGCCGAGGTGCTGGCCGCAGCCGAATCCGGTGCGGAATTGATCGTGCTCGAGGATCGTCTCGTGTACCGTTCTGGAAACCTGCCGGTCGATCCATCGTTGTGCGTCGCCGAGGCGAACGCGGTGCTCGAGGCGAAATCGCCAGTCGGTGTTTCGTACCGCCGTCTGACCAGCATCGCCGTCTCGAGTGGTGCGGTGCGCAACTTGCACGATGTCATGGTCCTGCTCGGCCTTGGGGCCGAAGCGGTTGAGCCGTGGCTGATGCTGCAAATGTTCGCCGGTGGCGACACCGAAACGGCAGGCAAACTCGTCGGTGGCCTGACCAAAGGTGTCGAAAAAGTCATGAGCACCATGGGCATCCACGAGTTGCGCGGTTACGGGCGAATCTTCGGCGCGATTGGCCTCAAACCAGACCTTGCAGATCGCCTGGGCATCAAGAGTTTTCTGGCCAGCGAAAAAGCCGGTTACGGCATCGTCCAACTCGAGAAAACCATGCAGGACCGCCGTCATCAATGGCAATTGGGCGCGGGCGCACTGCAACGCGACGCACGCCTGAACACACGCATTTACAAGCACGTGCTGGCCACCTCGAGCGGCGAGATTTCACACACCGATTACACCGGTCGTGTTCGTGCCCTCGAACTCGAGTTTCCGGTTGCCGCACGCAATCTGCTCGAGGTCAAAGGTTTGGATGGTCCGGCGACCGAGGAAGAAATGCGTGCCGCTGAAGAGGTCGATATCTCTGCGGGCAAGCACCGACTGCCATTCGTGATTTCCGCGATGAGTTTCGGTTCCCAGGGTGAGACCGCATTCCGCGCCTACCCGGAAGCAGCGAAACGCCTCGACATGGTTTCGATGAACGGCGAAGGTGGCGAGATTGCCGACATGATGGGCAAGTACTCGAGGTGGCGCGGCCAACAGGTCGCATCGGGACGGTTTGGGGTCTCGAGCGAAATGCTCAACAGCGCGGGCTTCATTGAAATCAAGATTGGTCAGGGCGCAAAACCTGGCGAGGGTGGACATTTGCCCGGATCGAAAGTCACGGTCAAGGTGGCCAAGGCGCGTCACGCGGTTCCCGGCGTGGACCTCATCAGCCCGAGCAACAATCACGATTTGTATTCGATTGAAGACCTGGCGCAATTGATCGAAGAATTGAAAACCATCAACCCTTACGCCAAGATCTGCGTCAAAGTCCCAGTCGTTCCGAGCATCGGCACGATTGCCGTCGGCATCGCCAAGGCGGGCGCAGACGTGATCACCCTTTCCGGCTTCGAAGGTGGAACCGGTGCGGCTCGAGCCCACGCGCTGAAATACGCCGGTATGCCAGCCGAGCTTGGCCTGCGTCGCACGCATCGCGCCCTCGTGATGGCGGGCATCCGTGACCGCGTTGAACTCTGGGTCGATGGCGGCATGAAGACCGCGCTCGACGTTATTAAGATGGTTTGCCTCGGCGCGAACCGCGTGGCGTTCGGGACCATCCCGATGGCGGCGATTGGTTGCACGATCTGTCGCGGCTGCCAACTGGATACCTGTCACGTCGGCATCGCCACGCAGGTCGAAACGCAAGAGGAAGCCGATCACAAAGGCATGAAACGCTGGGTGCCTCGAGAATTGGATCGCGCCGTGGACGGACTCGTGACGTTCTTCGGAGGCATGGCCGCAGAATTGCGTGCGATGGTTGCCAGCCTTGGATACGCCAGCCTCGACGAGATGGTTGGAGCGGTCAAACACCTCGAGCAATTTGTTGGCAAGGACAAACTCGATCTCGCGTACCTGCTCGAGGATGTCGAACCGTTTGCATTGCCCACGCCCTCTTCTGGCCGCGTGATTCGCAAGCCGCTGAACTCCATGACCCGCATGGTCTCGAGTTGGATGTCCGAGGCCGCGATGGGTGGCGACGAACGCTTGATCTACCAGGATGGTCCGGTGCAATCTGCCGACCGTGCGCTCGGCACGCATTTGAGTGGTGAACTTTCGCGCCGCAAAAACGATCCGAAAATGCGACTCGAGAAGGCGAAACTGTACTTCGATTCCGGCAGCATTCCCGGCAATGGCCTCGCCGCGTTCAACACTGCGAACCTCGATATTCTGGTCGATGGCGGGGCACAAGATGGTGTCGGCAAAGGCAGCTTCGGCGGCAAAGTCGTGATCCTCAAAGGACTCAACGACCAAGGCGTGCGCGTGGATGGATCTGTTGGCAAGAGCTTCGCCTACGGAGCCATCGGCGGCACCTTCATCGTGCAAGGCGATGCCGACTCGAGGTTCTGCATCCGACTTTCCGGCGCGGACATCGTGCTCGGTGGCGAAGTCAAAAAACCACTCGAGGACAGCTTGGGCATGCTCGCCGCTCGAGCCAACGCCAAAGGATTCGCCTTTGAATACATGACCAAAGGCCGCGTCGTCGTCCTCGGCGATCCCGGCCCGTGGATTTGCTCCGGCATGACCGGCGGCGTGGTGTATTTGCGTCATCAACCCAGCATGGGCCTGGATGATGCCGCACTCGAGCGTCGCCTCGCCAAAGGAGCGATGGTCAAAGTTCATAAGCTCAACGAACGCGGCACGAACGACCTGCGCGACCTGCTCGGGCAGTACCACGAGGCGCTCGTCGCCAGCGAACAAGGTGACGCCGCACGTCGCATCGCCGAAATGCTGGTCGATCCCTGGAGCCATTTTAGGATGGTGGTCCCGGCGAACGAACAGGTGGATGCCAGCGTCAGCACAGAGTAAAGACAGGGAAAAGGTCAAAGGTGAAAGGGAAAAGTAAAGGCTCGAGGGATGCTGGATGGTCCCTCAAGCTTTTGTTTTATTCGGTCTGGTCTCAGCCTCGCTTCGAGAGGGCGAACATGGAGTTCGCCCCTACCGCACAGCGTTTTTCGTAGGGGCGATCCCTGTGATCGCCCTCGCCAGAGACACGAATTGAACCCAAATTACTGACAGCTTGGATTCTCGAGAAACGCCTGTGTGCCAGCCCGAATGCCAGCCGCAACCGCCCGCCTGAACGATGGTTGTTGCAACGCCGATCCATCAATTCGGTTCGTGTGAAATCCAACCTCGAGAATCACGCTGGGCATCAAGGCTAAACTCAATTCGCCGTATTTGTTTCTCGAGCGGATCACTTGCGCGTTCGGCCATTCAAATTCTGG
>JANOWZ010000391.1:0-10655 GCA_031418155.1 Deinococcales bacterium | reverse complement strand
TGCGCATCGGTGCTTGAAATCCCAGTGCAATCCGGTTTTTGGGAATGCCATTCTCGCTTTAACCGGGCGGCCACCTCGAGCTTGAAGTCTTCGGTCAGGACGAATGCTGGCTCGAGCACAAATCGGAGGCCGGTTCGGGCTCGAGCCTGTTGGCTTACTTCGTGACGCGTTTGGTCAGCGATCCGATATCCAGCAAGAAGTTGCCTTGCGATGGCAGCATCACCGTTTGAATCGTTGGTGCGAGTTTCTCGGCGACGGTCAACTGAATGATTTCCGGGTTTTGCCGCAGGGCTTGGCCGCGCAGGGACAAGGATTTCGATTCGCCTTGCGCTCGGGCGATGGCGGCTTTGGATTCACCTTCGGCTTTGACCACGGCGGTTTCGGCCCGGATGCGTTCGGCCTCGCGGTTGTTGCGTTCGGTTTGCACGCGCTGCTCGGCGGTTTGTTTCTCCTCGATGGCTTTGGCCACAGAATCTGGGATGCGAATCTCGCGCAGCAGGATACTGCGAAGCTCGAGGTTGGAATCCAGGAAGACTTGGCGCAGGGATTCGGTGACGGTGTTCTCGAGCGCTTTGCGTTGCGTCGAGATCAGGTCGGCGGCGTTGAAGCTGCCGATGCCGTCACGGATTTTGCTGCGCACTTGGGGCCGAATCACGGTGGCAACGTAGGTTGGGCCGACGCTTTTGTGCAGCGCGGGCGCTTTGGCCGGAACGATCAGGTATTGCACGGTCACGTCTGCCGAAATCTCGAGCCCCTCTTTGCTGAGCGCCTTGATGCTCTCGTCGATGTCTGGGCCGCCCTCGCCGCGCCTGGAAAGGGTCAGTTCTTGCAGCAAGGTTGGGTAGAAGGTCACGTTCTCGAGGACCGGTATGACGATGTGCGTTCCGGGTTCGATCACGCCGGGACGTACACCTTGAAAGGCGTTAAAGACCACGCCCGCCCTTCCGTTTGGGACCACGACAATCGCTTGGGCGAGCACGGCGAGCACGAATCCCACCCCGGCGAGCAGCAAGCCCCAACGCTCGAGGCCACGGGTTGAGGTGGCGAGTGGTGACCCGGTTTTGGCGAACCTTGAGCCGAAGAACATCACGAGGCCGATGACGATGATCAGAATGCCGAATCCCATGTCGAACTCCTTGGACTGGAGTTGAAAGTCGTGCCTCCGGTCCTTTATGACACTTTACGGTTGGGATCGCGTCCGGGTTCCAGATGCCCGAGGCTGCAAGCGTTATTTGCGTGCTGTTCAAGGGTTTCTGGATTTGCAGCCCAATCAAGTTGCTTTGGTTTCCCTCGCGTGCTGCCGTAGTCTCGAGCAACCTCTCCTTTCGCCTATTGCTTTTGTGTCCAAAAGTTGCTAGCTTCGCGGTTAATCACCGGGGGGAGTTTTTGCAGACTACCGGTAGTAGTAAAGGAGGACAATATGTACAAAGGCGACCGCGTCTAATATCCATCTGGTCAGCAATGCTAGAAAAGTAAGTTTTTCGTAAAATGCCATCACTTCTAAGGTGGCATTTTTGTTGTGCCAAAGCGGTTATAGCGCAACTTCTACATTCGTAGGATTAAGAAGCCCCCGCCTGAAAATCAAAACCTTGGGGTTCTGTCTGAAACCCTGACCGTTGATCTTGAAGCCGAACTGCAACGTCTCGAGGAATTGGTCCTGTCTGAACCTCAGATCGCACTTCGGGATCTTGAGGCTTTCCTGCCGCTTTTCATTTCACAAAATGACCCGCACTTGCACGCCAGGGCATTGCGGGCCATGGGGTTTGCCGATTATGCGATGGGCAACCCAATGACGGCTACGCCCAAACTGACGCAGGCGCAAACCATTTTTGAACAGGCCAATGATGTCCATTCGGCAGTTGGTACGTTGGTTGATTTGGGCCATGTCTTCATGGAACTGGGCGATCTTGAAGAGGCATTGAGCAGTTACGCGAATGCCCGAGACCAAGCTAAAACCATCGACCACCATCGCGCAACGCACACGGCCCAACGTCACATCGGTTGTGTTCTGCTCGAGTTCGGATACTTTGACAAGGCCCTCGAGCAGTTTCAAGAAAGTTCGCCCAAATCTGTGACCTCTGAAGCGGATCGCAAAGCGCAGGCGTGGTCACAACTTTTTATTGCCAGAGCGCAGCTTGGTTTATTCAAACGTGACGATGACAGCACCCTGGCAAACACGGCACAAAAATTGATCGAACGTGTCGGTCGGTTTGCCCGCAAATGTGGTGATGACAACTTGCTCGCGGAATCACAGGTGACAGCCGCCGAAATCTACTTGTTACGTCACAAATTTGAACAGGCTAACATCGCCATTCAAACGGCATTTTATGTTTCCCAACAGGCTCAGCTTCGATCTTTGGAAGCCCAATGTATGGAATTGCAAAGCCAAGTTGCGTTTGCGCAAAACCAGCACGATCTCGGTCTCGAGTTTGCCCAGCAAGCCTTGGAGATGTTCGCACAACAGCATGCACGTCCAGCCGTCGCCCGGATTCATGGTGCATTGACCACCACGTTCAAGCAACTTGGGATGTACCAAAAAGCACTTGAGCATCTCGAGGCGCAGAATGCCGAGGTCAAACGCATTCACGATCAGGTCACGCAGAACCGGGCGAACCTGATGTCGATGCAACTCGAGGTTGAAAAAACCCAACTCGAACTCGTATTCAACCGCCGCAAAAACGAGGAACTCGAGGCGTTGGTGCAGACGCGCACCAACGAACTGCAAGCCTCGCACGTCGAGATGATCGAGCGTTTGGCGGTTGCCGCCGAATTCCGCGATGCCGACACGGGCGAACACACCAAGCGCGTCGGCGACCTGTGCGCCGAGCTCGCCTCGCGGCTCGGTTGGAAACCACGCGATGTTGAACTCTTGCGGCAGGCCGCCCGTTTGCATGACATCGGCAAGATTGCAATTCCCGATGAGATCCTGCACAAACCCGGCCCGTTGACCGCCGACGAGCGCGACATCATCAACACGCACACGCTGCAAGGGGCAAGAATGCTCGAGAACGGCAAGTCTGAACTGGTGCAGTTGGCGCACCTGATCGCCTTGACGCACCATGAACGCTGGGACGGTCAGGGCTACCCGCGTGGGATTTCGCACCGTGAAATCCCGGAGGCGGGCCGGATCGTGGCGCTCGCCGATGTCTTTGATGCCTTGACGCACGTCAGGCCGTACAAGAACGCTTGGACACCGATGGAGGCCGTCACCGAGATTCAACGGCAGGCGGGCAAACAGTTCGATCCGATGGTGGTCGAGGTTTTCGTCTCGTACTCGAGGGTTGCCAATTGGCCGACCGATGATTTTGATCATTTGTTTGATCCGTTTATTCCAAGACCATAATGGGTTTGGATCTCGAGCTTGAAAGCAATATTCCCCACGACCGACCGTATCCCTCGAGTGAATCGGCACGGTAAGCTTTCGCCCGATTGTGTTCGCACTTTTCAAAGACCCTTCTGGTCCTGCGTTCGGGCGTTTCTGGCTCGGGCAGTTGTTCAGTTTGCTCGGTTCGGCGGTTACAACGTTTGCGCTCGGGTTTTGGTTTTACCAGCAGACCGGGCAGGCCACCCCGATTTACTTGACGGCGTTATCGCATTTCTTACCTCGGGTTTTGCTGGGCGTTCCGGCGGGCGTGATCGCGGACCGCCTGAATCCCAAAATGCTGATGATCGGCTCGGATTTGGCGCAGGCCGCCATCACCGCCCTGATGTTTGCGTTGCTGCTCGGCGGGCGGCTCGAGCCGATCATCGTTTACCTGCTGATCGCCCTCAAAAGCAGCGTCGGTGTCTTCGAGGAGGCCGCCGAACCTTTAATCATCTCGAGGTTGATGCCGCAGCATTTGATCGGTCAGGCGTTCGGGTTGGGCAACGCGCAGTTCGGCTCAGCCTCGCTGCTCGGGCCGGTGCTGGGCGGTGTGCTGGTGGCAGCCTGGGGTTTGCCGGGTGTGCTGGCGGCGGACATGGCCTCGTTTGTGTTCGGGGCGTTGATGACCGTCACCCTGAAGCTCAAACCAAAGGATGATGGCTCGAGAGAAACCGGTAAACCACGCGGCATGATCGCCGATGCCAAAGAGGGTTTCGGCTGGTTGCGCAACCAGCCCGGACTGATCGGCTTGATGGTCACGTTTGGGATGTTCAATTTCATGCTGACCTTCACCTCGAGACTGGTCACGCCGTTGGTCTTGTCCCGCACTGGGCAGGACGTGACTGCGCTCGGCTTTGTGGCGGCGGCGTTTGGACTGGGCAATCTGCTCGGCGGGTTGCTGCTGGGCGCGATGGGCAGCCCGAAACGCAAGGTTGTGACGGTATTGGTCGGCATGGCGCTCGCCGGGTTCTTTGAGCAGGTCGTGATGGGTTTTGGTCGCAGCCCGTGGATTTGGATGCTGGCGAATTTCGCTGGCGGCTTCCTGGTGCCGTATTACGAATCGGCCAATTTCGAGTTGTACCAGAGCAAAACCCCGGCGGCGCTGCTCGGACGGGTGCTTTCGGTGAAAAGCCTGGTGGCTCGAGCGATGGTTCCACTCTCTTTCGTGGCGGCGGGCGTGTTTGCAGACCGTCTGTTCGAGCCCGCCATGCGTGGCCCGCTCGGGTTGCAATTCCAACCCCTGCTCGGTGAGGGTCCGGGGCGCGGTTACGCCCTGATGATGCTGATCTTCGGTTCGTTGACCGTTTTTGTCAGCCTGAGTGGGTTTTTAAGGCCCGCATTGGTGGTCCTCGAGCAAAATCCCGATACGAGCCAGCCAGAGCCCGCAGAGGCCACCACGGGCGATTCTGAGGCGGTTCTGGACCCATTCAGGACGCTCGAATTCGTTTGGGAATACCAAGATCCATCGGCAGAGGACTTCGATCCGAGCGGGATTGGGGCAACCCTGCCCCGCGAAACCTGACCTGGATTGCTCGAGCCTTGGGCTTTCGAGCCTGTGTTTGGTGAGGCTTTTCTTCGGTTTCAATCCAGCAACATTCATTGATTCCCCCACAATTTGCCGCTATACTACGGTTCTTCTGGGCTCAACCCCGGAATCCCCTTATGGCCATCGTTCGATTCACCCGCCAACGCCAAGCTGTGCTCGAGACCGTTCAAGCCTCGAGAGAGCACCCCGATGCCGCCCGCGTCTTCGAGGCGGTGCGTCAACTCGTGCCAAACATTTCACTCGGGACTGTTTACCGGTCGCTCGAGGCGCTGGTCCAAGATGGGCATTTGATTCAGATTCAGCAACCGGGGGCGGCCACGCGCTACGATGCGCGATTGGAACGGCACTACCACCTGCTGTGCGCTTCGTGCGGATCTGTGTTTGATGTCGAACTCGAGTTGCCAGATTTGGTGCAGGTTGCCCGCCAGACCGTGCGGGCCTTTGATGTGCGGGCCGCCACGGTCGAGTTTCATGGCACATGTGCTGGCTGCCAAAGGAATTGACCAACCGGTATTAACTCAAGTTCATCTTTGAGCTTGAACACCCAAGGCTTGGCTGCCCAACGCTCATTTTTTGCAGTTCGAGTCCATCTGACAACGGTTTAAGCGTTTCTTGAACCTCGGTCAAATCACCGTAATCCCTTCACGTACACGATTTCCCATCATTTGATCCAAAAAAGTCTGCCCTGAAGTCTTCAGCCAATGATGGTTTTTCACCATACTTAAGTTTGGTCCGTGTCATAACTTTGAAAGATGCAAGTCACTATGCTCCCTCATGTGAAGCCGACAACACTCAACTTCAACCTCAACGCGACGCTTGAATTCCTCTCACGGCACGCATCGGACGCACAAAATCCAACCTTCATCACCAGCATTCAACGTTTTATTGCAAGCTGGGCGCAATTTCATCAGCTTCAAATCGAATGTGCCGAAGACCTGCTCAGCGCACCATTCGCCGCTCGAGACGATTACGGACGCACCTGCCCGATGAACACACAACGCTTCACCGACACGCTCGAGGTGCTGGCCCGCAACTGGCAAAAATACCAGACGCTCCCCGAGCAGGAGCTGATCGCGTTGATCCGCAAGTTTGAAATCACGTCCTTTGCCGAACTCGATTTTGGTGAACCGCTGCTGGTCAGCCAACTGGCACTCGCCGCCGATTAGAACTGAAAGCCGCACTGCTGCTCGAGGTCATTCGATCTCGAGCTTTTTCGTATCCTCTTTGAGCGCGTGTGCACTGCGAATTTTCTTTGAGCGCATGTGCGCTACGAATTTTCTTTGAGCGCATGTGCGCTACGCCCAAACTGGGGCAGATTCAAACGATTTGATTGCTGATGCTCGAAGTTGGTGCACTCAAGGATGGCCCGAGCGAGTTCACCCAAATTCTTACCGCCAGATTGCACATCCATCTTCAGGCGTTCGCGCAACTCTGAAAGCGTGATCTCATCGAGCATGGTTTCGGTGCCGTAGCGCAACGTGCTTGGCGAAACCATCAACAGGTCGGCCTCGCCGGGTTGCACACCAGCGAGGAAGCAGCGTCCGGTCAGCAAGCCAGCCACGGTAGTCGGTTCGCCAAAACTGATGTTCGGAATCACACGAACCTCAAGTTCCAAACCCTTGATGGATCGCATCGGCTCGAGCGCCAAGTCCAGGACCGGCGCGAACAGTGGCCCTGTTCCAAGAATCACGCGGGTTGCAGACACGGCTTTCGGCAACGGCGGCAAGCCTTCCGAGAGGAAATCCCGGACCATGCCGACACCATTCTCGAGCATGGGAAAGCCCTCATACGCCTCTTCTGGCGGCAATGGATACCCGGCCAGCAGGTAAAACTCGTCCGATGGGAAGACAAAGCGAGTGCCGCGAGCCTCGAGCATCTTGCGTTGCCAACGGTGCGCAATCTCCAGAACCGCTCGGGCCTCGGCTGAATTGTACGGGCGCAAATCGGGCAAGTTGCGACGATGCCCGGTCAAACCGACCGGCACGCACGCAACGCTTTGGACGTTCGTCAAGGAAGACAAGTACTCGAGGGTTTCCTCGAAATGCTCGCCATCGTTGCGACCCGGCAGCAAGACCAGTTGCGTGTACAAATCAATCGGCTCAAGCCTGGCAAGCGCATCCTGAATCTTGGTGCTTTCCGGGTCTTTGACCTTCAACCGCCACCATTTCATCATGTCGGCCCGCAATGCCTGATCGGTCGTGTGCACACTCACGTACAAGGGCGAAAGGTTTTCGGACAGAATCCGTTCGAAATCCTGCTCGGAAAGGTTGGTTAAGGTCACGAACGAGCCGTACAGGAAGGACAAGCGGAAGTCGTCATCCATCACGTACAAACTCTTGCGAAACCCTTGCGGCATTTGATGCACGTAACAAAATTCGCATTTGTTGGCGCAAATCTTGATCCCGTCAAACAGGACTTCCTCAAACTCGAGGCCGGGATCTTCCCATTGGACCGTGAAATGCAGGTTCGCCAGACCATTGGTCTGTTGCACCTCGAGCGTCGCGTCGCCCATTTTGGCCCCGTTTTCGAGTTCGCGGCGGTACGCGAGGATGTCGGTGATCGCGTTGCCATTGACACGAATCAATGAATCGCCCGCCTGAACACCCGCACGATCCGCCACAGAATCCGCCTCGACCCGTTTGATCCGGGCCGGATGCAGCAATTCAGGTGGTTGGGCGGGCAGCAGCATAAGCCAGTCAGTGTAGCGCATTTTGGGTGGGCGCGAATCCCGGTCAGAACAGTTTGGCCTGGGTTTGATCCGCTCGAGTGACTCGGGCCAGGATTTTCTGATCCAGTTTGGAGAGCGCCACATCCCCGGCACTCACAAACAAATCTGACTCGAGCCTGATCGCATAGACCTGAACCTCGAGTTGCCGGTGCGTCATCGTGTGCGAAACCGTGCCGAACCAATCACCGGTCGCTGGAAACGAGAATCGGGCCAGCAAGTTCTCGAGCGCGGCGTTTGCGTCCGATTCAATCACCGCGAGTGGAAAGCCGTGCAAACCACCCAGCAAACCCTTCTTTGGGCGTTGCTCGAGCAAATACCGTTCGTTTGCACCCGCCACAAGCGCCACGGCACGAATCTCTTTGACCTTCGCCCGGACTTTTGGCACGGGCGTACCGGCCACGCGGTCTTGCAAAAATGCCTGACAATGGCTCGAGACGGGACAAATGGCGCAACTTGGATTTTTTGGCACGCAGACTGTTGCTCCAAGTTCCATGATCCCCTGGTTCCAGTCACCGGGACGCGAATGCTCGAGCAGGTTTTTGGCCTGAAGCCACAACCAATCCTCCTGCGGGTTCGGCTCGAGGAACCAACGGGCAAAGACGCGGCGCACGTTGCCATCCACCAGCGGTTCTGGCAAACCCAGCGCGATACTCGAGACTGCTCCCGCCGTGTACTGCCCAACACCCGGCAAGGCCAAAAAACCCTCGAGCGAACTTGGCATTCCATGCTCGGCAATCACCTGCGCAGCCCGGTGCAAATTCCTGGCCCGAGCGTAATACCCAGCGCCCTCCCAGGCTTTCAGGACCGCCTCGACCGGAGCCTTCGCCAACGCCTGAACAGTCGGGAACACCTCGAGAAACCGCGAGTAATACTCGAGGCCACGCGAGACTTGGGTTTGCTGCAACAGGACTTCGGACAAGAGGATTTTGTACGGATCGTGGGTTTCACGCCACGGCAAATCGCGTTTGTTCCTCGAGTACCAGCCGAGCAAATCCGCCTGCAATGACTCGAGGCTCACGGCATCTGAGGTTGTTACTTTCCTCTTTCCTCTTTGCACTTTCCTCTCGCCTTTTACCGCTCACCTTTGAACTCATGCTCGAGTTCCCACGCCTCTTTTTCTTGAGCGTGCAGACGCCAGAAATGTTTGGCAATCGTGTCCGGCGCGAACGATGAATTCGGCCTGACCGTGCCCGCCACCGTCACCGTGGCGACATGAATCCCAGCGGGTTGCAATTCTTGGGCCAATGAAAACGCCAAATTGCGAATCCCGGCCTTACCAATCGCCAACGAAGCGTAATCCTTGAAGGGTTTGACCGCCAGTCCGCCACCGGTGAACAAGATCGTGCCCGAACCTCGAGCCTTCATGCCCGGAGCGATCACCTGCGCGGCAATCAGTGCACCCAGGACATTGCCGCGAAAATCGTGAACCACCTGTTCGGGATCAAGGCCGAGCGGAGCGCCTGCAGCGGTTTTGCTCATGACGTTGTAGACCAGCACGTCTGGCACGCCCAACGTGGCCTGCATCTGCTCGAGCGCAGATTTCAGGCCGTTCGTGTCGCTCGCGTCACTTGGGAAAACCTGCACGCCAAACCCTTCCTGACGCAACTCGGATTGCAACGCCCCGAGTTTTTGCGCACTGCGGGCAAGCAATGCCAACGAAAAACCGTTGCGGGCAAAGACCCGAGCGACTGATTCACCAATTCCTGGGCCGACACCGACGATGGCAATAGATGGCATGGTTCACGATAAGCCTCGAGCGTCACATCTTTTCGGCTCGAGCACACGGTTGAATTGGTCACGGGTCACAAGTCACGGGTTCGCCTCAGGTTTGGGCTGTTCCCTTCGCCATTTCCTCAGATCATGACTTTGCGGGCGTAAAAGCCTTCTGCGTACCGCGTGGCGCTCTCGAGGCCACGCAAGCGCATCAGGCCCAGAAAGGTTTCTTCATCGAACCAGTGCTTCACGCCCTGCGTGCCGAAAAACTCGAGCAGCAGTTGCGTTTTGCGTTTCGCCAATTCTGGGGTCAGGCCCACAAACACATTCGGTTGACCCAGATCACCGTCGTATTTGGCAATTTCGTACTCGAGGATCGTGTGGGATCGGAACGCATTCCAGGTCAACTCGCCAAGCGTGTAATGGTCTTGGTGCGAGTCGTCACGGCGTTGCGTGAAAATCAAATCTGGTTGGAAAGCGGCGCGAATCTCGCCAAGTTTGGCTTTCAGGGCCGGAACTTGCTGCGGAAAAATGTTCTCGGCAAAATCCAGCGTCAGAATCGTTTTGTGCTCGACCCGTTCGAGGAATGTTTCGGCACTGCGATGCGCCTCCAACTGGCGTTCTGGCGATCCCGAAAACACCACCCAGTAGACCTCGAGCTTCGGGTTCGATTCGATCAGGCGCAGCATCGTACCGCCCGCCCCGATTTCGATGTCGTCCGAATGGCAGCCCAGGCACAAGACTTTTTGGAAGTTCGAGAACTCGAAAGGATTCATGATTCAAAGGTTACCCGAGGTTGGCATTTGCGCGTGGTGAAAAGGGCGTAGGTCAAAGGTAAAAGCCAAAAGTGAAACCCGGAACGCTTCGAACCTCGAGCCCTTTCTTTGACCTTTCACCTTTTCGCTTTTGCCTGCTTTTTTACGCCCAGACATTCAAGTTCGAGAAGTCATCGCCACGTTGCACACTTGGCGCTTTCAATCCGAGCGCCCGGTAGCCGCCACGCACCGCCCATCGCGCAATGTTGCGCAACCCCAGCTTATCGCCGTGAATCTCGAGCGCCGCCATCGCCTCGTCAACGATGTTCAGGCTTTCACCGCTGGCGATGCTGTCCGTTCCGAGCGCGACTTCAACGCCGTGTTTGGCGTACAACACCCACGGAAACGTGCCGCATTCGAGGTTGCGGTTCGAGCGTGGACAACTGACGACCGCGCAGCCGGTTTGCGCAACGATTTTCACATCATCCTCGGTGACGTTGACCATGTGAATCAGGGTCGGTTTCGCCTCGAGCACACCCAAATCTGCCA
>JANOWZ010000390.1:0-11635 GCA_031418155.1 Deinococcales bacterium | reverse complement strand
AAAAATTCTGGGATTGATTCTGGGCTTTGCGGGCGTGGTGGTGCTCGTCGGTTGGAGTCCGCTCGAGCCTGACCTGACCACGTACTTGTCGGTGGCCGCGATGCTCGGTGCAACATTTTTTTATGGCCTCTCCAGCAACCTGACCCGGCTCAAACTCAAGGGCGCACCACCGTTGGGCGCGGCCCTCGGATCACAACTCGCCTCGAGCCTCGCGCTCTTGCCGCTCGTGCCTTTCAACCCAGCGCATGCCGCGCCAGACCTGACGGTCGTGCTCTGTTTGCTCGGATTGGCGCTCGTCTGCACCGCTTTCGCCTACATCCTCTACTTCCGTTTGATCCTCGAGACTGGCGCAACCCGAGCCTCCATCGTGACCTTCATCGTGCCAGTCTTTGGCGTGCTCTGGGGCGCACTGTTCTTGCATGAACCGGTCGGTCTCGAGAAAATCCTGGCCTGCGCCATCATCCTGATTGGAGCGAGCCTTGTCACCGGCCTCAACCTGAACTCGTTTCACACTGCGCCAGCCAAGTGATCTCGAGGCCTGATCTCGAGCATGGGTAAAGCCGATTCTTGTCGGGTTTTCACAGGTTTTTGCAGGTGTGCCGCGTAAGCTCTAGGCAGATTCCATGCCGACTTTGACTGACCGTGCCATTTCCGAACTGATCGAAGTTGCACGGCACCTGCCCGCACTCCCGAGCGGTCGTGTCCTCGGTGTGATGCAACTCGTGCAAGGCAAACTCGACGCGCTCGATTCCCTGCAAGAAATCAATGCGCGACTTTCCAACCTGCAAGATGACGAGTTGGATAGTGTGCTCGAGGAGGTCCTGCGTTGGGCACTCAAGCGCGTCAACGGTGAACGCGGTGTGCTCGCCATGCTCGAGGATGGTGCAGTGCGCATTCTCGCCTCACGTCAAGGCGAGAGCGTGCAACCGGTACAACCTTCAACCAGTTTGCTTGAACGTGTCGTCTTGAGCGGCAAAGCCATCATCACCACGAACGCGCAGGACGATCCGAACATGGCTGCCGCCAGCGTCTTGCTGCTCGACATCCGCAGCGTGCTTGCCGTGCCGCTCAGGGCTCGAGAGGAGGTGATCGGTGCGTTGTACGTGGACACGCAAATCACCGAAAGGATCTTTACCGACGAGGATGCCCGCCTGCTCGAGACGTTCGCTGCTCAGGCGGGCACGGCAGTTCTCTTGGCCCGCAGTTTTCACAGCGAACGCGAAAACCACCGCCTCGAACGTGAAAAGGCCAACAGTGAGCGCGAACACCACCGTAACTTAGTCCGCACAATGCTGATGACCTTGGACGCTCGAGACCCGTACACCGCCGGTCACTCGGATCGTGTCGGCGAATACACCCGTCTTCTGGCCCGAGAACTCGAGTGGAGCGAACCCGAAGAGGAACGCGCCCGTTTCGCCGGATGGGTCCACGACATCGGCAAGATCGGCATTCAAGACCGATACCTCTTAAAACCCGGCCCGCTCACGCCCGAGGAACGCAAAATTCTCGAGCAACACAGCATCATCGGTGAACGCATCTTGTCCAGCGCCAATGAATCGGATGGCCTGTTGCCCGCCGTGCGTCACCATCACGAACGCTGGGATGGTCAAGGCTACCCGGACAAAATCGCTGGTGAGAACATCCCGCTCCTCGCCCGGATGATCGGTATCACCGATGCGTTTGATGCGATGACGACCACGCGCCTGTACGCCAAGCGCCGCCCGTGGACGGTTGCGTTTCAAATCCTGCGCCAAGAGGCCGGTAAGCAATTCGATCCGAACCTTGTGCCGATCTTCATCCGTGCCGTCGAAGGCCTCGAGCCAGGGATGGAAGCGGATGCACTTTACGCGCCCGGTGTGGATCTCGAGGCGAGCAGTTAAACTCGAGCTTGAGGCGAGCAACTAAACCGTGTATGTGCTCGAGCTCGTCGTTCCACCCCGGCCCGTCCAGTTCGTGTGAAAGAACTCACCTCGAGCCTTGTCGATGCGTTCGTAGGTGTGTGCTCCGAAGAAATCGCGTTGCGCCTGAATGACATTGGTGCTCAGTCGTGCTGTGCGGTAGCCGTCAAAATATGCAAGCGCACTCGAGAAGGCTGGAACCCAAATGCCATGCGTGAAGGCGCTGGCTACGACGCGCCGCCATGCCGCTTGATTTGCCTGAATCGTTTGCACAAAGTAAGGATCAAGCAGCAAATTCGGCAGGCCCGAGTCCGTCTCGAACGCCGTTTTGATGTTCTCCAAAAACCGAGCGCGAATGATGCAGCCGCCGCGCCACATCAGCGCAATTGAGCCGTAATTTAACTCCCAACCCTGCTCGAGCGCGACCATGCGCATCAGTTGGAACCCCTGCGCGTAAGAGCAAATCTTGCTGGCGTAAAGCGCTCGGCGCACGTCCTCAACAAAAGCGACACGATCACCGGTAAACTCGAGGTTCGGTCCAGACAACACGCTCGAGGCGCGAACACGTTCCTCTTTCAACGCGCTCAGGCAGCGGGCAAATACGGCCTCTGCAATCGTGCTCGAGGGGCTGCCGACATCCAAGGCGGTGGTGCTGGTCCATTTGCCGGTGCCTTTTTGACCAGCCGTATCGAGGATCACGTCGATCAAATCCTGGCCGGTTTCGTCGTCTTTCTTGGTCAAAATTTCGCTGGTGATTTCGATCAGGTAACTGTCCAATTCACCCTTGTTCCACTCGGCGAAGGTGCTGGCGATTTCATGATTCTCGAGCCCAGCGCTGCGCAGCAGGCTGTACGCCTCGGCGATCATTTGCATGTCGCCGTACTCGATGCCGTTGTGAACCATCTTCACGAAATGGCCCGCGCCGTCTGGTCCGACCCAATCGCAGCACGGCGAACCGTCGGCGACTTTCGCACTGATGCCCTGAAAGATCGGTTTGACGTGAGGCCAGGCTGCCGCGCTGCCTCCGGGCATGATACTTGGCCCGATCAACGCGCCCTCCTCGCCACCAGAAACGCCCGTGCCGATGAACAACAAGCCCTTCGCCTCGAGTTCTTTTGTACGGCGTGCGCTGTCGGTGTACAGGCTGTTGCCACCATCAATGATGATGTCTCCAGCCTCGAGCAGCGGCACGAGTTGCGCGATGCTGTCATCGACCGGTTTGCCCGCCTTGACCATCAGCATCACCCGACGCGGGCTGGCCAGTGATTGCACAAACTCCTCAAGACTGGTCGCACCCAGAATCTTCTCGCTTGTCCCTCGAGCATTCTTGAAGGCCGTGACCTTCTCAACCGTGCGGTTGAAACACGCGACCATAAATCCTTTGCTGGCGATGTTCAAAACGAGGTTCTCACCCATCACGGCGAGACCGATGATTCCGATATCAGCTTTTTGAGTCATGGTGGTTCCTTTCAAGCTCGAGGTTTCGAGCAGCGCTAGACTAAACGCATTCTGCATCATTTGCGGCCAAAGGGTGAAAACACGAAAAGGCTCGAGCCGATCATGGCTCGAGCCTCGAGAATGTTTGGTCGGCTTATTTGATCAGGTTCGCGGTCACAACGATCAACAGTTGCGTTTGACGGTCATTGGTCTTGCGGGTTCTGAACAGGTCACCGATCAACGGGATGGCGGACAGAAGCGGAATGCCGACATTTGATTCATCTTGTGTGGTGGCGAGCAAGCTGCCCAGCAGGACGGTTTGACCGCTTTGCATCAGAACTGTGGTTTCGGATTTGCGTTCTTCAAAATCGATGCGGTTCGGGTCGAGGCTGCCTTTGTTTTGCACATCGCTGACTTCGGCGGCGATGTCCATCGCAATTGTGCCATCGTTCGAGATGCGCGGCTTGACTTGCAAAAGAACACCGAACGGAATGGTTTTGGAAATGTTACCTGAGGTGCTGGGAATGTTGAGTTCGATTCGCCCACCGCTTCGGATCAAAGCGCTACCGTTGTTCACGACTGAAACGTTCGAGTCATTGATGCGTTTGGAAAGCTTTTGGCTCTCGAGGGCGTTCAGTGCTGCACCGATGTTGAATCCGGCCAGGGCGCTGGTGCTGTCGAACAAGAATTTCACGCCGGTCTCGAGCAGTTTGCCGGAGAAGTTACCGACACCGAACGACCATTCGATGCCGAGGCTGAGGGCGGCGTCGTTGGTGACTTCCTGAATGCGCACATTGACGTTGACCATCGATTGACGCGAGTCAAGCAGTGGGATCAGCTTGGCGATCTCTTCGACCGACTCGGGCAATCCGCTGATGATCAGGCTGTTCGAGGATTCATCTGCAACGACGGTGGTTTTGACATCGGCGGTGACTGTTGGTGCGGTGGGTGCGGCACCTGGTGCGGTTGGCAGGGCCGTTTGAATCACGGTGGTGTTGCCCTGCGCGTTCGGTGCGGTCACGGTTGGGCCGCTGACGGATGCCTGAATGGTTTTGGCCAGGTCTGCGGCCTTGCTGTTCGAGAGCTTGAATACGCGACGTACCGCCTGTGGCACGATGATGGTGGCTGGGGCCAAGTCCACGCTCGAGAGCAATTCGGACATTTTGGCGTATTGGCTGGCGGTGGCGTTGATCACCAGGATGCGGGTGTTGGCGACGTTGTTGATGCTGGCCTCTGGGAATTGCTTGGCCAGCAGACCTTGAATGCCGGTCGGGTCGGATTTGACGATGTAGGTGTAGGTGAGTTTTGGTTCACCGGCAGCGGTGGTTGGGGCGGCCTGACGAAAGCGTGCGACGATAGTGCTGGGTCCAACGATCATGATGTCGTCCTGCATGAGTTCAAAATCGAGGTCGTTCAGGGTGGTGATGGTTTCCCAGACGCGGCGGAAAGGTTTGCCGTTGAAGTCCACGTTGATTTTCTTATCTGCCGCAATGCCGTCGGCCACCACGTTCAATTTGACGGCGTAACCGATGGCCTTCAGGTAAATCTCGAGCGAGATGCCACTGACCGGTACATCGACTTTGACGGGCGCATCAAAGCGTGGATCGGCGGGCAGCTTTCCGGCCTGGGCGAATCCCAGGAAGCCGATCAGGGCGAGCAGGAGGGTGAACGTCCGACGAATGTTTTGCATAGGCACCTCAAGGGAGAGAACGCGGGGCTGGCGGGCTGCTCGAGTGGGTTGCAGATGACGGGTCATTTTGCCCTCGAGAGGATGATGGTGTCTTGGCCTTGCATCAGCACGACCTGATCGGCGGTGATGGTTTTGATGATCACGTCTGATTGTGGCAGGGTCGCGCCGAGTGGGACGACCACAGTGCCTTCTTTGGTTTCAAAGATGGCGGTGTTGACCGGTCCGAGCACCACGCCAATGAAGCTCAAACCTCGGGCGTTGACGAATGCGGTCAGTGGATCGATGCGTTCGACTGGAACAACCACGGGCGGTTGTTCGACTGGGGTGGTTGTATCGGGTGTGACGACCGGTGGTTTGACCGGTGCCTTCGGGATGCTCGAGTCGAGCGGTGCTGGCGTTTCGATGCTGGCTGAACCGGGTTCGCGCAGCTCGATGGGACCACCGAGGATGTTCGGTTCGGTCAGGGCGGCAAAATCGCCGGTCAATTCTGGATCGGTTGGCGTGACTGGGATGACCGTGGGTGTTGGATCGACTGGTTGAACTGGTTGAACTGGTTGCACGGGTGCGGGCTTGGCGGGCACCACTTGCCGCATCAGGCCTGGCGTGGTCGGTGCTGGGCTGCTGAGGGCCACGCTGCTCGAGGGACCGCCAACACCCGGTTTTGGGGCTTTGATGGCTGGTTTGGCATTGGCAATGGCTTTGGGGATTGTTGGCACACTGGTCGGGGTGTTCTTGGTGGCCGGGGTGATCTTGACCGATCCGCTGCGCGGGGGGAGCGTCGCCTGTGTCGGCTTGGAGCCCTGCGGCGCGGTCGGGAACTGCGGTAAAGGCTGTGGTCGTTGAATGGTGATGAGACCTGGTTGCCTGACCGCTGGGACGGTGCGAACCACGGTGGGTCTGACATTGAGGGTCTGGTTAAGGTTTGGATTGCTTCCGTTTTGCACCACGCCGACATTCCCTGTGTTTTCTACAGTCAACGGCGCGAACGGGTTGACCACAGCACTCGAGGCGGCCCGTGTGTTGATGGCCTGGGTGGTGGCTTGGGTGTTCGGATTGTTTGGATCGGTTTTGATCGCCTCAGTGACCAGGAACGGGATCGGTGCGACCTCGAGTGATCGGCTTGGCCCACCACCGATGTCATCGCTCCCGGTTGGGTTGCTCGAGGAGGTTGCAGCCGTTGAGTTGCTCGGGTTGCCCGTCGTTCCTGGATTGCTCACAACCGTGCCGGGGTTGGTGGTCGGTGCTGTGACTGTGATCGGTGCGGCAACCTCTTGTGGTGCGGCAGGATTCAACATGTTGATCGCCACCACGCCGAGTGCGCCGAGCAGCACTGCACCGGCGGCAGCATAGAGGTAGGTTTTCGGAATCTTGGCCAACGAAACCGAAAGCGAGGAGAGCGAAAAACTTGAGGGTTTATTCATCGCACACCTCCGCCGCTCATGCTGGTGCTCTGGCAGAGGACATTTTCGCCAGTGATGGCGCTCGAGTTGGCCGTTGCGGGGTTGTCATAGACGTAGGTGGTCATCGCAATTTGGGTGCCAAGCTTCGGATCGAGGGAACTGGTGCCACTCACCGACAGGCTGACCGTCTCGACTTTTGAGAAGCGTTGCAGCGACTCGACCGATTGCAGCACGTTGGTGATGCTTGACCAAGTTCCTTCCAGGGCGAGTGAAAGATTGAGGGTGCGCACACCTGCGGGCAGGTTGGCGGTGGTCCCGGCACTCGGGCTGATTGAGTTGATTTCGGCGCGGCTGGCGAGGATCTTGTTTTTCAGGTCATCGATCAGATCGGCGAGTTTGGTGCGATCAGGGAGTTTCTGTAAGAAGACGGCCTGTTCGGTTTTCAGGCTGGCGACCGTGACGCACAGTTGGGTCACATTGGCTCGGGCTCGTTCTCCGACCTGTTTGCGTCCACGCAAGCTCTCTGGTGTGGGTGCGAGTTCATCACCAATTTCGGTTTGTAGTGTGGCGATGTTCGTTTGGGTTGGCGTGTACAGCAATGTCCACCACGACACGCTCAGCAGGATGCAGATGCCAACGATGATCAGGGCGATGTTGCGGCTTGAGAGGCGTGAAAGCATCATTGGCCTCCCGTGGCTGGTGCACCTGGAGCAGGTGTGCCCGTTGCTGGTGTGCCGGTTGCCGCTGCGCCCGTGGCTGGCGCTACGGCTGGTACAGGGTTTTCGGAAACGAGACCAATGGTGGCACTGAACGAGTAGGTATTGGTGGTTTTGTTGTTCGTGACAGCTCCGGCTTGAATACCAAAGTTTGGATCGGTTTCAAAATCACGAATAAACCGGGTGATGTCGGTCAGTGATCCGGCCTCGCCATTCATGGTGAATTCGCTGCCAACCACTTTGCCGTCGTACTGCTTGCTGGCGGCGAGCGTCTGCGCTTGGGCGGCATCGACGTGGCGCAAGGAAAGCGATTTGAGCGCGACCGCTGAACCGGCCCGTCCAGTGCTGGCCCGAGGTAAACGGCGGGCGAAACGGGTCAGTTCCTCGCTCCATTTGGTTTGACCTTGCTCGAGTGCCGTCTTGATCGAAACGATGCCCTCGAGCGCTTTCTGCTGTTCGTTGAGGGATTTTTGCCCATCGACATAGCGTTGCAGGGCTTGGACTTCACCCTCGAGCTGCGTTTTTTGTTCGACCAGACCGCGTTCGGTGTTGCTGGCCCCGATCTGCATTGCGCCCATGATAGCGATGGCGACAACCGGCACGATTCCGGCGATCAAGCGCCACCAACCGGGTTCGACTTTCTTGCGCAGCGTCTTTGGAAGAAGATTGACTTTAATCAAGGCCGGTCACCCCCCGCAAGGCCAGTCCGAGCGGCACGGCAAGCTCTGCGGCAGTTGAACGCAGGTAGGCGGCATCGAATGAGCTTTCGTCGAACATCGTTGCCAACCAAGGGTCTCCCATTTCGACACGGAACCCGAGCGTGTCACCGATGGCATCGGCCAGTCCGCGCAGTTTTGCGCCGCCGCCAGAAAGGTACATGCGATCAACGTTAATATCACCGGATTGCACGCGGTAGAACTCGAGCGAACGGCGAATTTCGGTGGTCAGGTCCAGCAGTGGTGCGCGGATCGCGTCGAAGATTTTGGCGGGGCTGTACCGTTCGCGGTTGACATCGAAATCGAGCAGGTCTTCCTCGTCTTCGGTCGGGATGGTCGCGGTCGCGTAGTTGAGTTTGACTTCCTCGGCGGTGTTGAAATCCAGGCCGAAAGCTTTTTGAATCGCAATCGTGAAGTCATCACCGGAAACGTTAATGTTGCGGTTCATCAGCACACGTTCGCCACGGACCAGCGCAATCGTCGAGTTGCTTGCGCCGATCTCAAGGACGACACCGACTTCGCCTTCGGCGGTGAAGTTGGTTCCCGAAAGCGTGGTTTTGTTGAGGTGCTCACCCAAGAGACTGCCGCGCAGGGCTCGCAAAGCTGCGAACGGTTTGACATCGATCACCACAGGCTCGAGGCCCGCGAGTTTGATCACTTCGACAAGGCGGGCCACGACCTCGTGTTGGGCCGCCGCGATCATGACTTCCATCTGTGCATCATCGGCGAGTTCGTCGATGTTATCCAGAACGTCGTAATCAAGCACGACCTCATCGATTGGGAATGGGATGTAACGTTCGGCCTCCCATTTGATGGCCTCGTCCAAATCTTTCAGGCTCATTTTGGGCATTTGAATGATACGGGTGATCGCGGACTGGTTGGCGACTGCGGTGACGCAGTACCGGTTGCGAATCTTCGCTTCGGCCAGGCCCGCCTTGATCTCTGCCGCAATCGCTTGAGGTTCGATCACCTGTCCGTCCTGGAGGGTTCCGGGAGGGGTCGGGCGCAAGGCGAGTGCCCGCAATGTGGGCGGCACACCGGCTTTGAGCTCAACGATCTTGATGGCACTCGTGCCGATCTCGAGACCAATCGCCTCGATTTTGGGGTTCACGAGTTTTTTGAACATCTCCTGCATAGGTCCCCCTGGGGTGGTGTCGTCATTCCTGGACGGGCTGCCGTTTCGATTCTTGGGTTGCCCGCCGTTGCCCAGTTCCGTGAGGATGATGCTCACATTGGAAGCGGGGCGAAAGCGTTTCTATTCAACACTTTAAGCGCCGCAAGCACACAAAGCTGTGAAAAAACCGCATCATGGAATGAGAAAGCAACACACGAGCAACAAGGTGACAGAACAGCACTTTCCTAAAGCTTACAACGCAGGCTAAAGCGACCCTCGAGTGATGAAGGTCGCCTCAAGGGATGACGTGTGATCTCGAGAGTGCGAGCGCCTTGCAAACCCGATCAAACTTTTTTGTTCAACCCCCGCCAACGGCCCGTGTCTCGAGCTTGCCGAAGCAACCAGACGGTGCTCACCAGGCACAATGCGACCGTGATCGCGCCCGACTCGAAGCCGAATGCGCCGCCCGTGAAAACCTCCGGCCCCTGAATCCTGGGACGGATCAGGCTTTGAAAAACATTGCCCGAGACTGCCACGCCAAAGATTGGCCCCTGCATGAAATTCCACATCACGTGCAGGCCGGTCAGCAGCCACAGGTCTCGAGTCCAAGCAAAAACCGCCCCGAGACTCAGGCCAGCCAGACCCACAGCGATGGCTCCGACCACAGTGGCGTTCGTATTGCCCAAATGCAACGCCCCAAAGAGCGTTCCGCTCAGTGTCAGCGCCCAGCCCGTGCCGATGGCGGCCTCGAGCGGTTGAAACAGGACACCTCGGAACAGGATTTCCTCGAATGCGCCCGCAAGAATCAGCAGGCCGAAACTGCCCATGAGGCCGGTGATGTTCAACGAAATACTCTGAACGGAGTACCAGCCCGCAACCGCAGCCACAAGCACGATTCCACCGTACAAAACTGTGCCCGCAACTGCCCCAATCAGCAATCCTTGAGCCGGTTGAGGCGGGTTCAATCCATTGATACGGGGTTGAACCCAACCGATCCTGCCCAGACCGATCAAGGTTGTAACACCGATCAGCAGGCCGATGGCGCGACTGGCGAACGTCGGCAAACCGGCCCCATCCAGAATGGCAACGATCAGGCGAATCGCAATGGCAATCACCAGCGTGAAAACGACTCGGGTCGGCCAGAAGCGCCAAAAAGCGGTCAGCGGGTTGGGTTTCATGGTGCTGCCAGCATAACAAGCTTGAGCGGTTGCTCGAGTCGATGACACCTCGAGCGCATACTATCTGTTACAAACTGCGCAAGACCTCTTCCCAGTTTGGGCGGCGCAACTTTTCGGCCACGAACTTCATGCCGGGTTCGACTTGCAACGCCAGCACTGGATGCTCGAGTTCCAGACCGTGCGGCAGGTGTTGTTCGCAGATTTTGTGAATGATCTTGTCGAACCATTTGCGGCCCGGTCCATGCCAGCCGCCCTGTTCAAACACTCTGGGTTCGCCGTCAAATTTGGGGCCGATGTGATAAAGCTCGTGGACCAGGGTTTCCAGGCGGGCTCGGGGGCTCATGTCCCAGAAGCGGGTCCAGGCGAAAGAGAGCAGGTATTTGGCGCGTTTGCCTTTGGATGTGTAAACGTGCGAGAGCGCGTAGACACGACGGCCCCGGCGTTTGATCTCGGTCGAGAGCGGGTAGCAACGGGCGTAGGTCAGGGTCTGCTGCGCGACCCGTGTGTGGAAGATCGTGAAGTGAACCTGGTCAATTCTGATGTGAGCGAACTCTGGAACCAAATCCACAACCTCTCGAGCGGCGGTATAAAGCCCGTCGGTCAGGTTCATTGGCGGGTCGCGTCGGGGCTTGACGGGTGATCGGACGGGTGTTGGTGCAACTCGAGGCGCGGCCCGGTCGCTGCGGTTGGTTGATCTGGCTCGAGTCTCTGGCATGGGACCATTCTAGCAAGTCAGGTGAATCTGAGATCAGCCAAATAGCGCATTCTGTTCTGAACAAAAAGAGCGTAAGGGAAAAGAACGGCGCGAACTTGAGCCTGCCCAGTCGATAAATTCAGTGAATGAACCCTATTGGATAAACATCGCGTCGCCCAAACTGAAAAAGCGATACTCATGCTCGAGCGCCTGGTCATACGCGGCCCGCATCGTCTCGAATCCGGCGAAGGCGGCGACCAGCATCAGCAGGGTCGAACGCGGCAGGTGAAAATTCGTGACCAGCGCATCAATCACCTGAAATTCATACGGCGGACGAATGAAAATGTCAGTCTCACCCAAACCGGCCTCGAGCCACTTTTTCGGTCCAGCATCCACCTCAGGATCATCCCGAAATGCGCTCTCGAGGGTTCGGACCACGGTCGTTCCAACCGCAATCACGCGCCGCCCGTCACGCTTGGCGGCATTGATCGCGTCGCTCGTCTCGAGCGGGATCACGTATTGTTCGCTGTGCATCGTGTGGGCTTCGATGCTTTCAGCCACCGGTTTGAATGTCCCTGCGCCAACATGAAGCGTCACCGGCCAGATGCCGACTCCGGCCCGATGAATCTTCTCGAGCAAGCCCTGCGTGAAATGCAAGCCCGCCGTCGGTGCGGCCACGCTGCCCGGATCGTTGGCAAAAACCGTCTGGTATCGCGCTCGAGCCTCCCTGGTGTCTGGCACTTGAAGGTACGGCGGGAATGGGATTGCGCCCAAATGCTCGAGGTGCGGTTT
>JANOWZ010000389.1:0-2392 GCA_031418155.1 Deinococcales bacterium | reverse complement strand
CTTCAACTCAGTTTCAACTTCTCGAGTAAACACGGCTTTCCGATACTTTGCAGGACAAACCAGGTGGTAGATCAGCACACTGACATTGTGACTTTTGTGAATGTACTCGCTCACACCTGATCGTAAGACCTATTCGCTCATGGCGAGGTCAAGCCTCGGGGAATCAGACCCTCAGCGATTGAAGCGGGCAAAATCAAGATCAAAGAGGGCAAACCGCAGTCTCCAGCCGACTTGCCATTCTATCCGTTGGCCGACGTGCCAGACCTGGTGTGGAAGAAAAAAATGACCGGTGTGATTCGCGCTCATGAAGGCCCCAACCATTTTGCGGACCTGGATGAAGCCGATGCTTCAGGCGATACCTTGATCGGGTTGTTTCGCAAAAATGAACAAGGCTTGACCGCTGCTTCATGGAACGATTTTTATACCAGCATCGGTAAGAACCCCAAAGACAGGGGCCTGTTGCCTTTCAGGGTTGCGCAGCTTTACCAAGAGATGGTCTCGAGCCTGAAGAAAAACAATGCATCCGGCGTGACCAGGGCTTTGTGCGCTGGTGGTGTGATGGCGCATTACGTTG
Organism: Deinococcales bacterium; assembly: GCA_031418155.1. Classification (GTDB taxonomy): domain Bacteria; phylum Deinococcota; class Deinococci; order Deinococcales; family JAAFIG01; genus JANOWZ01. Next base: position 1,818 of record JANOWZ010000389.1, on the reverse strand, counting down.
GTGATGCCTGCCAACCGTTGCACGCCTCCAAATTTCACGATGGTCGTAACGACGCCGAAAAGGGTGTGCACAGCGATTACGAAACCAAAATGGTGGATAAGAAACGCCAAGCGATCATCACCGGATTGCCTGTTGCACTCAAGAAGATCAAACGGCCCGCAACCATCACTGGCACCTCGCAAGCCGCAATAGCGGTGGGTAAACTGATGGACCGAACGATCAAACGCCTTTCACCGGAAAACGTCTGCGATGCGTGGCTCTCGAGTGAAGGTGATATGGAAGCCCTTTGGGCGCTCGTGGGTCCAGCAACGCTCGAGAACATGGCCGATGGAGCACAGACGCTGGCCATGATCTGGGAGAGTGCCTGGAATGAAGCTGGAGCGGCTGCACCCAAAGCCAGTGCGGTGAGTCAAGACGAGTTGAAGAAACTGTACCTGAACCCGGAATTCGTACCATCGATGTTCTTGCCAACCTTGATCGAAAAGAAGGTTTTAAAGTGAGTACGCAAAACCAAACAGCGTGCGATTTAAAATCATCGGCTGCGTGATTTCAGTGCCCGTCCAAACGCCACTCGAGCCACCATGAACACGCCGACCAGAATGCCCGAAAGCACGTAAGCGTCCAAATCCCCTCGAGCCCGAGCAATGTAACGCCAAGCCACTGTGAACGCCCCGAGTGCGAACAGGATCGGTGCGAGCGCAATGCCGGATTCCTCGCGGTCCACGCTGCCCTGTCCGAGTTGCGCGACCTCTCGAGCTTTCACCATTGGTTCGCTTGAATGGTACTTGACCAGCCGCTCGAGTTCGCCCGGAATCCCGGCAGCAATGGCCAGCACCCGCTGTTTGTAAACGGCTTCATCGTCGGTGTGAATCTTGTGCTCGAGCATCAAACCTTCCAGAATCGTATTTGCATCTCGAGGGGAGAACGGCTCGAGTCGGAGTTCCTCAAAGACCTTCCAGGCGCGTTTCGTACCAGCCTTGTGCAAGACCTCAAATGAAGCCGCACAGACCAGCGTGCAGACTTGCTCGAGTTCAACCACCCACGGCACGATGGTTGGTGAAATCCCAGTCAGGTCATCAATCACGATCACGGCTCGAGATTCACGGACAGCGTACTTCTCGAGTGAGTCCGTCAGGCTGCGGGCCTTTGTGTCGTTGTTCGGATTGGACTTCATCCACAGTTTCCGTGTCTCCTCGAGGTCCGTGTACAAGGCATCGTCTGGCAAGAACGTGCAAGCATCCAAGGCTCGAGCATCCCAGAGACGATTGAATAAATCGCGTAAGAAGTTGGCAAACGGCGCAACCCGCTCGAGTTTCACCACCAGCGTTTCAACCTCGAGAATGCCAGCACAATGCTCGAGTAATGCCGATTTGCCAATCCCGCCACGCCCGAGGACCAGCACGCTGCGTTGCTTGCGAACATGCTCGAGCAGGGTTTGCGTTTCGATTTCCCGAGCGGTAAAGACTGGCATCCCGTCAGGATAAAACGTCAGGCTCGAGAACTACAAAGTGCTCATCCCTCGAGCCAAGGCCGAATCCGTGCAATCACCCGCTCGAGCGTCAACTCGGGCGCTCGAATCGCGTTGCGTTTCAGGAACCCCTGCCATTGCGAGCTCTTCAATGGGTTCAACGCGAATTCATCACTGAGGCCCAACGGCAATCCGGTTGGCATCGGTGTGCCACGACGTTCAAAGGTGCGCTCGAGCGCACTACGAAGCTCGAGCGGATTGATCGTGAACGTTTGCGAGATGACGTACAGGTCGTAATAATCTTTCATGCGCGTGTTCGCCATGCCGAGTTTCGCAATCGCGTGCAGTTT
>JANOWZ010000388.1:0-11659 GCA_031418155.1 Deinococcales bacterium | reverse complement strand
AATATTCATGTACGTCTCGAGTTCATGCGCGGTATTTTGAATCGAATGGCATAAACCGATCACCGGCAATTTTGAAGCTCGAGACGCAAGCAATACCAAAGCCGACATTGGATTCGTGTAATTCATCACGACAGTATTCGGCGCGAAGCGTTCGATGTCACGCACAATCTCGAGCCAGGCCGGAGCGGTACGCAAGAATTTCATCAGGCCGCCCGGACCAACGGTGTCACCAATGCAGGCATCAACACCAAACTTTTTGGGAATCTCGAAATCGAACTTGACCGTCTCGAGCCCAGAGACTTCAATCGTGTTGATCACGAAATCTGTGCCAGGCAAAAGTTCGTTGCGTTTCGTACTCGAGCGAACCGAGAAATTCTTGCCCGATTTTTTCACGGTCAATTCCGCGAGTTCGTGTGAATGCTCGAGGCGTACCGGATCGATATCGATCAATGCAAACTCGCCCGACTCGAGGCCAGGAATCGAAAGCGCATCGACAATCATTTGCTGAGAGAACACAGCGCTACCCGCACCGATGATGGAAATTTTCGTCATACTCCCTTTCAAACCGGGCTTTCGAAAGCGGCTCGAGCCAGAACGAATCTGGCTCGAGCCTGAGCGTGATTTACCAGGTGCCAAAGGTGAACGTCGGCGCGTTCGCATTCGCATCCGGGCTGCCGCCATTGCCATACTTCGAGACGGAAACGTTCAAATGCAATTGGTTGGCAATCTGATTGCGTGTGCTCGAGGTGCCGTTGTACTGCCCAGCCTTGTAGGTTGCAGCGCTCACTTTGATGCCATACTGCCGCACAAAAATTGGTTTGTTCAAATCCTTGAACGGCTTCAGCGCTTCACATTCAACGAACTGAAAGCACTCCTCGTTGATCATGCCATCGAACTTGTAAACGAGTCCGGTACTCGAGCCTGCGGGAACACCAACGCCACCATTTGGAATCTGATCGAGGTCGTTCTTCAAGAAGATTTTCATGCCTTTAGCGTGCGCACTTGTGGCGAGCCAATTGTTGAATGCATACTGATCCGCAGCGGTGATGCCATCGGTGACGTTCGCATAGGCATCAATGTTGTCCGGCTCGAGTGCGTCACAACCGAGTGTTTTGGCCCGATCCATGTGACCGTTCATGATCGCCCGAAGCAACTTGTGTTCCGGCATTGTGCTCGAGGCGCTGAAACCAGCGATCTTGTACACGTACTCATCCCAGCCGGGCAGTTGACTGCCCGCGAGGTTGATGAACGCATCTTGGTCATCACTGAAAACGATGGATTGACCGTTGAAGCTGTAACCGGCATCACCGTTCTGAATCGCAGCGCTGACAAGCGCGGCCTCTGCCACATTGCCGCTACCGTCAATCACGCCGTTCGCGTTGCGGTCCGTCAAAGCCTTGTTGATGATGCCTCGAGAATCGTTGGTGTACTCCCACGTGCCCGCGCTAAAGTAGCACATCACGCGCTTGCCTGCATTGTGCAAACTCGAGACAGAGGCCGTGGTCGCATTCCAGACATCTTGGTTCACAACCTGCTGACCCGAGGTGGTGATGACTTGAGCGATCCTGTAATCCCAAGATTGCGGCGTGGTGGAAATCACCGCCTGTGCGAAGAGCGTGGATTCGCTGAGACTCGAGTCAATCGCATTGGCCTGCTCGAGTGATCCTTGGTTGCAACTTGTGATGGTCAATGCAGCAATAAAAGACGCAACGATACTTGATCGCATGATGTTCCTCCTGATAGTGAAAACGAAAAGTTGATAGTGATCAGGCTATTTCTGGTGGCGAGAGTCCGCTCGCATCCTGACCAGATTTCAAGTACAACGTCATGAATACACCTCGCAAACTCGAGCCTCACGCCGAGACGTTTCTGCGGCGAAAACCATCAAATGAGACTCAAGTGATTCGTTCGGGCCGGAGAGGATTTGACTCGGATCATTCTCGCGCAACGCCGTGAGAAAGGCGTGCATCACACCTTCGTCTCCGCCACCATGTCCAGATTGGATCGAACCGTCCGACTCGAGTTCGGTGTTGATGGTCGTGGTTTGTTCGCTCAAGAAATCGAAAATCTCGAGCCTTTGACCATTGCCGAACAGTTCGCCTCTCGTGCCAAAAATGCGCGTCTCGCGGTCACGACCTCGCGTAAATGCGGTCATCGTAAAACTCGCGGTCACGCCACCTGCGAACTCGAGGTTGACGACTTGATGATCGACCACATCATTGTCGCAACTGTAAACGCAACGCCCGTAAGGTCCGGTTCGCAGTGCCTCGAGTACACCCGATTCGGTTGTGTCGGACGTGATCACATTCACCGGCCAGTCGGTGTTGCCCTGCTCGAGTTCGCGCAAATAGAAACGCCGTGCCGAGAACGCACAATCGGATTCGACCTCGCACTCGAGGCAACGGTCTGCGGCTCCAATGGGTTTTTGCGATTCACGAAAGTGATACAGGCTGCCAAAACTTGAGACGCGCTCGCAGGGTTTGCCGATCACGTGACGCAACCAATCCAAATCGTGACAGGATTTTTGCAACAGCATCGAACTCGAGCACGACTCGTTGCGCCAATTGCCGCGCACGAACGAGTGCGCCTGATGCCAATGCCCGACCGGCTCGAGGTGTTGCACGCTGACGATCTCCCCTATTCGTCCAGATTCGAGCACCTGTTTGAGTATCCGGGTGTAAGGCGTGTAGCGCATGACGTGACAGACGGCCAGCATCACACCGGAACGGTTGACGGCCTCAACAATTCTTCGGCATTCGAGTTCGGTTGGAGCCATTGGTTTCTCGAGCAGCAGGTGATAGCCAAGTTCGGCAAAAGCAATCGCGGGTTCGGCATGCAGTGCGTCCGACGTGGCGACAATGATGGCATCTGCAAATTTTTCTCGCGTCAACCAATCGTGCCAATCTCGCGTCAAATTCTCGGGCAGAATCTTGTGCGTGCTTGTCATTTGCTGGCGGTGAAAATCTCGGGGTTCGGCCACGCCAACAATCTCGAGTTCTTCCGGGTGCTCGAGTGCGTAATTTGCATAGGTTGATCCACGCGAACCAGCCCCAATCACGGCGAGCTTGAGTGGCCGCAAATTTTGTCCTGCGGCCTGGTTCAAGTGAGCACCACGACCTTGGTCAAGTGACGCGGTGCTCGAGTATCAAGTCCTTTTGATTGCGCCACACGTTCGCCCAACCATTGCAACGCGGGTAACGCGACCAAACCACGAATGGCATCATCTGCAATCTCAATCTCGAGGCTGAGATCACCGGGACCACCGACACCAATCACGCCAGCGCCCTTGTATTGCAATTCATGCGCAAGTTTGGATTCCTCGAGTGCGTCGTTCTGATACAACATCACCACCAGTGAGCGTTCGTCGATCAGTGAGATTGGTCCATGACGGTACTCGAGCGGATGGTACGCCTGCGAGAACGATAGGCTCATCTCCATCAGTTTCAACGCGCCCTCGTTGGCAATGCCATACAGCGATCCGCCCCCAAGGTAAACAAAATGCGTGCGTCCTCGAAGGAGTGAATCGAATCTGAACCTCGAGTGTTCAAGCAATTGTTGCGCCCGGTCAATTTGTTCCGTCGTGATGCTCGAGCCACCCAACGCCAGTCCAACCAACAACATCAAACTTGCTGAGGTTGTCATCACGATGTCTTCAAGCGGATGCGTCGGTGCATAGACACAATACGTGCAGGCTCGAGTCAGGCTGCTGTTTTCTTCGCAGGTGATGCCAATCACACGTTCACCATTTTCGAGGCTTTGTTTGGCGGCGGCAACCGTTTCGGTGGTTTCACCGCTTCTCGAGAGTGCCAGAATTTGTACTCGTTTGCCATTGGGCACAAATTGTTCACGGCGCAAATTCCACTCGCCACCAGGCACCGCAATTGCTTCGCATCCGTTTGCGTTGAAGCTCGCGGCTATCGTTTGCGCCAGGTAGTACGAAGTGCCGCAACCGATCACAACAACGGTCACATTCGGCTCGAGTTGCGCCAATTCGAGATCAAGTTTGAGTACACCGTGCCAGTATTGAAATTGCTCGAGAATGGTTTGTTCGGTTTGATTCATGGTCGGGATTCCTTTCAAGTTCAGGGATTAGTTGAGTATTTATGAGTCGGAAATGTTGGATTCCAATGTTGTGTTGATTCGTTCAATCCATTGCGTTTCTATCGTCCAATGTGCTCGAGTTGCCGCATCGATCAACGCACCGGCAATCGGTGATGCGAGCGGTGCTTCCCAACGTCCCAGATCCTCGAGTTGATGCCGTACCGTTTCCCGAATCGTGCGTGATTTGAAAACGCTGCCCGCATAAGAAATGCTCGAGCCAGGTTGTAACTCGAGTTTTTGCCAGGCGGTTTTTCCATGAGCAGCAAGCAAATTGGCCGCCTCGAGCAAAATGTCTATTGCGGTCAGGTTGTCTGCATCTGCAAGTTGGTCCACGGTTTTTGCCAAGGCCGCCACCCGTGAGCGTTGGTGCTCGAGTCTGTAAAACCAGGAGATCAATCCTTCGGCATCAATCGCACCAATCGCCTCGAGCATGGCATCGCGGTAACGGTCATCCTCGAGTCTTCCATCAAGCGTCCAAGATAATTTTTGTAAAGCCTGTTGACCAATCCAATGTCCGCTGCCCTCGTCACCGAAACCATCGCCAAATCCACCAACCCGAATTTCCATTGCACCATCGCCAGCCCAGGCCATCGATCCGGTTCCGGCCAAAATCAGCACACCAGGTTTTCCGGCAAGCGCACCCGCGAACGCAACCGCGACATCGTTAAGCGCGACAGAATTCGTTCCAGCAAAATCTTGAACCACCTCGAGTTGCTGCGCGTTGATCGCTACCGATTCGCCATATCCCGGAAGTCCAAAACTCGAGAATGCAATTTCATCACGCTTGATTGGGCATTTCTCCAGCAGTGTCTCGAGTTCTTTTTTCCACTGTGGTTGATCGAATGGATTCACTCCCGTACCGATGAATGGGCCGAGTACTTCACCATTTTTGTTTGCGAGCGCGAGAATCGTTTTTGTACCGCCACCGTCAAGCCCGAGCACCCATTCAGGCATGAACGCCACCTGAAGCCTCGAGCATTTTTTGCACGCGATCCTGTGAGATCACGCCCGCGACTGGCTCGAGACAAGCGGCAGCACCGCAGGCAATCGCCATCCGCATGGCATCTTGAAGCGATTGATTTTTCTCGAGTGCGAAGACGAATCCGGCCAGCGTCGCATCGCCCGCACCAACCGGGTTGATCAAGTTGATTCTCGTCGCATGTTGTTGATGATGTCCTTCTGACCCAATGTACTCGAGACCGAGCTCTCCTCGAGAATACAGCACACTCACGCCGTATTTCTCGAAGACTTCATTCGCAGTCATTCCCAGTTGCTCGAGTTCTGTTGTGTTCGGTTTGATCAGGCTGACACCGACCTCGAGCGCGACACGCAATGCTGCACCGCTGGTGTCAACCGCCACTTGAAACCTTACCTGCAAATGCCTTAACCATGCCGAGAAATCGTTCAACGCAATTCCTGGCGGCAAACTACCCGAGACGATCACCCAAGTTGTCTCTCGCGGAACCAATCGCTCGAGTTCGATCAAGTCCCGAGCGTACAAACTCGGACCGGATTCGTTGATTTCAGTCGGATGATCGCCCGAGATGATCGCTTGGCATTCTCGCGTTTCACCGATCACCTCGAGCGTTTTGTGCTTGATGCCTTGACGATCCAACAACGCCTCGAGTTTTGCACCGTTGAATCCTGCCCGCACCGTGATCGCTAAGCATTCCGCACCCAAAGTCGTCAGCACCGCCGCGACATTGATTGCTTTTCCACCGGCACGTTCATGGACTCGAACCGTGCGATTGACAGCCGCACACTCGAGCGAATCACCAAGCTCGAGTGTGCGGTCTATGGCGGGATGCAGGCAGATGGTGACGATCACGGTGTTGTCTCCGGGTTATTTCAATTCGATGGTGTCGGAATCTTTCAAGAGCTTTTTCATGTCGGAGCTTGCTTTGTCAATCGCCTTGTCCAATTTGCTGTTGCCCGTCCAAGCGAGGTTCAACGCGGAATTCAGTGCGGTCAAGACTTCAGGCAAGTTCGAGATGCTGCGCAAGTCGCTGTTGATCACCACCGAGGTTTTCAGTTGCTCGAGGATTGCTTTGCCGTTTTTGTTCGGCAATGATTTCAGGAATTGCTGGCTGAACGGTTCGGCCTGGGTTGGGAACAATCCGTTGTTGGCCAGCAGTTCACTCGCGCCCTTGTCGGTGGTGGCCCAACGTGCGAAGACTTGCGCTGCGGCTTTTTCTTTCGCTCCGGTCGGGATCGAAAGCGCGTGGGCGCTGAAGACCGCTTTGGATTTCTCGCCCACTTTCAAGGTCGGGAATGGCGCGAAGGCCCAATCGAGTTTCGGCGTTTCGTTCAGCACGCTGGTCATCCAAGTGCCTTCGACGTAAATGCCCAACTGTCCAGCCTGAAACAGTTGATAGCCCGCCTGCGCCGTGTCTTTAATGCTGGGTGCGACCTTATCTGTGAACACCAGGTCATACAATTTTTTGGCCGTGGCGCGGAAGCTCGAGTCGAGGTTCGGTTCCCATCCGGCCGCAGTTTTTTTGATCAGTGCCGAACCGCCGAAGGTGTAGTAAAAGCTCATGCCGTACTCGAGGTCCACCTGCATGTCTTGTCCGTTGATGCCCCAGTATTTCTTGTTGCCTTTTTTGAAGGTCAGTTTCTTGGCGGCGGCCAGCATTTCATTCCAAGTCCAAGCGGTCGTTGGAATTTTCACGCCGCGTTCTTTGAACAAACCACGGTTGACGTACACACTGACTGCCTGTGGTCCGAGCGGCAGGCCGTACGCCGTCGTGCCAGCGCTGTTCAAGTACGGATTGATCGATGCCGCCGGGTACATCGCCTTTTCTTCAGCCGTGATCGGAATTCCCTCAAGTGCTCCCTGTGAGGCGTAGAACGGGAAGTTATCAAGGTTCATCCACAGCACGTCGAAGGTCGCGCCACCCGCCGTCATCGCGGCAGCCTTCTGCCAGTAAGTGTCCCACGCGACCAAATTGTATTTGACTTTGATTTCCGGGTGCGACTTTTCAAAGGCGGCGATCAATTTTTTGTCCGCCTTTTCGCGGGTTGCATCCCACGTGGCGTACTGAATCGTGACCGGTGATGCGGCCTTGGCAACCAAGATCAACGCGGCGGTTCCAAGTGCGAGTGCGGCCAAACCAAATTGCTTCATAGGTGCCTCCTGCTCGAGTCAATCTCGAGGTTGTGCGAGGTTGGGGTTTTGAGTGATTTCGGGTCGAGTCAAAAGTGGAAAGTTCAAGCGCGAACAGCCTGTAAGGTGCTGTCTTGTGAGCATGAAGGCAAAAAGGAACGGCTCGAGTTTGAGTTTGCAGGATTTCAAATCATCATCCGAGACTCGAGCCACATCGTTATCCTTTCAGGCCGCTCTGCAAGGCCGAATCCGTCAAGTAGCGTTGTGTGAACAGGTACGCGATGATCGTTGGCACGACCGACAAGGTTGCGCCTGCCATCAGAACTGGTTCGTTGATCGCAAAGTGATTTTGTAGGGCCAGCAATCCGACCGGTAGCACCATTTTGTCTTGCGAATTCAGAACGATGCTTGGCCAGACGAACGATTGCCAGTTACCGAGGAATGAGAGCAACCAGGTCGCCATGACCGCTCCGCCGGAAGTTGGCAGCGCGACGTAACGCAGGGCGGTGCCCCAACTGCCACCGTCCATCAGCACGCTTTCCTCGAGGCTGCGCGGCAGGGATTTAAAGAACTGATAGAGCATGAACATGCTGTAAGCGTTGGCGATGCTCGGCACGATCAGCGCGGTGTACGAGTCGATCCAGCCGAACCAGCGCACGAGTAGAAAAGTGGGAATCAGCGTGATCTGCCAGGGCACGACCATCGAAAGCACGTGGCTTTGAAACATCAGGTCTTTGGCGGGAAATCGCAATCGGGCAAACGCATACGCGGCGGGCGCACCGACGACGATGTTCGCGGTGGCGATCAGCGCCGAGGTCCACAGCGAATTCCAGAACATCTGCACGAATGGCACGAGTTCAAAAAGTTTCTGAAAATTCTCGATCCGCCAAGCGTTGGGCAAAAACGTTGGTGGTTGCGCGTAAGCCTCGTCTGGTGTTTTGAACGAGGTGAAGATCATGTACAAGAATGGGATTGCAATCGCCAGCCCACCAATGCCAAGCCCGATCCACAGCAGAACTTGGGCGCTCGAGATAGGTGCTCTTGGTGTGATGCTTGGAGCCTGAGTGTTCGGGGCTTTAGTCATAGTGCACCCACCTCTTTTGCATTCGCCATTGCACAACCAGCAGCACGATCAGCACCAAGGCCAGCAACCACGAGAGCGCGGTGGCATACCCCATGCGGAAATACTTGAAGGCCGTGCGGTAAATGTAGAGCGCGATGCTCACACTCGAGTCTCCGGGTTCGCCGCCCCTGGTCATGAAAAGGATGGTTTCAAAGACTTGCAATCCGGCAATCAAGCCGAGCACCAACACCAGGAAAATCGTTGGGCTGACCATCGGCAAGGTGATATAGCGAAACAAATGCCAGGGTTTTGCGCCATCGATTTGCGCGGCCTCGTAAAGTTCTCGAGGCACGTTTGAGAGCGCGGCGAGAAAGAGGATCATGCTCGCGCCCGCGCCTTGCCACACACTAAAGAAGGCGACGGTCGGCAGCACGGTGTCGGGTCGGGTCAACCAGTTCACGCCCATCCAGGTGAAAAGCGATTTGAACAGAAGTGCCGTGGCGACTCCAGCCGTGACCATTGGCAGGTAGTAGAGCGTGCGAAAAAATCCTTTTCCGAGATTGGATTTGACGTTGTGAATCATCGCCGCCAATCCGAGCGAAACGATCAATCCGAGCGGCACGGCGACGGCAGTGAAAATCAAAGTTTGCAGCGAGTATTGCCAGGCGCGTTCATCCCCGATGGCTCGAGCATAATTGGTCAGGCCATTGAATTTGGGTTGCGAAATGCCGGTCCAATTTGTAAACGAAACCCCGAGCGATCCGACGATTGGGATGATGCCAAAGACAATGATCCCGATCACGCTCGGTAAGATCAGCAACCAGCCCCAGAGCGCCTCTTCGCTGCGTAGGGTTCGACCTCGAGCCCGTGGCGTTGGCTTGTCACTGATCTGTTGTGCATTCATGGGTTCGCCTCTTGGGTGGCGCGGGACTCGAGCGTGTTCAAACTGATGTTGGTCACGAACGGCAGAAACCCGGCAGCTTTGGCGCGATCTATGGCGCGTCGGCGCAGTTTGGGATCGTCGGCGTAATCGAGCGCAAGCACTTTGACACCGGTTTTCAAGACTGGCAGGACCGCGCTGATGTCGCCGTCACTCGAGAGGTATTTTTGCGTGTCGAAGTTGTAACTGGTGCTGTAATCCTCGAACATCACGGCATCGATCAGTTTCTGGGTTTCGGGCAGCACGGCGAAGCCACGGTTTTGCACGATGACAGCGTTCGGAAATTTCTCGCGCAGGCGTTCAACAATTCGGATCATGCCGAGTTTGGTTTTCGGAAACAAATCCACGGTGTCGAGTGTGTCCAAGAAAAAACCACTAAAGCCAAACGACATGATGTCCGTGGCCCGCTCGAGCACGCGGTCTTGCCAGCCGATCTGGTTGGCATCAACAAATTTCGAGCCCCAATTTTCGTTCGTGCCGAGCACCCATTCTTTGGGCAGCCCCAGCGATGGTCCGTCCGATTCGCCAACCGTGATGTACGCAACCAAACGTTTGCCGCTCGAGACCAGTTTTTTCAAGGCCGGAATGCTGAGCGTGTTCGGTTGGACAATCCCCAGGTCGTAATCGCCAAGGTGCGCGGTGTATTCGAGGTTGTTGCCGTAGTAAACCGCGTAGGATTGCACGCCGTCCAAGCGTCCTTTTGGTGCAAGCCGCGACCAGGCAAATGCCCCGACAGCGCCGAGTGCCAAAACGCTCGCCACAATTCCCAACCAGCCTCGAGCTTTCACTTTTTCACCTCGGCACGTTCAAGGACAATCTCGTGTTCTTTGAGTCGCTCGAGCCACTGCGCATCCAAATCCGTGTCGCTAATGATTCGCGTGACCTGCTCAAGTGCCGCCACACGGTACGGGGCACGATGCCCAAACTTGCTCGAGTCGGCCAGCAGGAAACGCTCTTCGGCGCGTTCGAGCATGCGTCGGTTGATCGCGGCCTCGTCCGCGTCCAGGGTCAGCATCAGGCCGTCGCGGTTGATGGCAGTGGCCCCGAGGAAAAGTTGATCGCACCAGAATTCGCGCAGCGCGGCCTCGGCGTATGGCCCGACGCTCGAGAGGTTGTCGGCCCGCAAGCGTCCACCGATGGTGATGATTTCGACTTCACTCAGACCGACCAGTTCTTGCGCCAACGCCAAACCGTTGGTGATCACGGTCAGGCGCATTGGGTTCAAGTGAATCAAACGGGCGAGTTGCAACACCGTGGTTCCGGCATCCATCAACACGGTTGAGCCGGGCATCAGGTGCGCGTAGGCGGCCCGCGCGATGGCGCGTTTGGCCTCGAGTCGTTCGTGTTCGCGCACGCTGAAGGCGGCCTCCAAACCGCTCGAGGTGGCCAGTCGAGCGCCGCCGTGGGTGCGTTCGATCACGCCAAGTTCTTCGAGTCGGGCGAGGTCGCGCCGCACGGTGGCCGGTGACGCGCCGAGGTGTTCGACCAGCGTCTCGATGCTCGAGGAGCCGTGCGCGTACAGGTAATGCTGAATGGTTTTCAGGCGATCCTCGAGCATGACCTGACCTTTCGCGGAAGTGGATTGCTCGCAGTATGGATCAGGAATTCAGGAAAGTCAATCACCGTCAATCAAATTCTTGATTGAATTTGATCTTTCTAAGATCTCGAGACAAAAAATTGGGCCGACACGCTCTTCACGCATCGGCCCGACACAAGCTCGAGTTTAAATTTACAGGCCAGCCATCGTCTCGGAACGGTTGAGCTTGTACGTCTGCCCACCGTCAGAAGTCTCGAGGACAATCTTGGCCGGATAACCCGGTTGCACCGCCGCAGGCTCGAGGATCAACTTACCCTTGCCATCTTCCGCAATCTCCGGGGCTCGAGCGGCATACGCATCGAGTTTGAACTGCAACTTCCAACGCGGCTCAACCACCAAAGACGCAATATCCGGGTTGTTGTTCGCGTTGAAATTCCTGATTGCTGGCCCGACCAAATTGACCACGAACGCCTCGAGTCCACGACCAAAAGTCACCTGCGGGCCGGGACCAAACTTGACGTTATCGCAACGCACATTGAACTTGTTCGAGTCGCTGAGGCCCAAAAACGTCAACGCGGGCTGGCCGGGACGCTCAAGCTTGTACCGGTGCTGGAACGACGTGCCCGAAACGCCAGCCGTGGTTGCATCGCCAGCCGCACTCGGATCGACGTACTCCTCGAGCGCGAGTTCCGTGCCATCCGGTCCGGGGCAACGGATTTTCGGCGTGGTCGAAAGGGTCGAGACCGGCGCAGGAGCGAACGGATTGGGAATGCTGCCACCCTGAATCAATGGGCGCACCAACAGGCCGACACCGGCTCCGACGGCAATCACGAGAACGTACATCCACCAAGGCGTGCTCTGGTTCGAGGGCTTCATGGCGAGCAGTCTACCAAGCTCGCGGCCCGAAACGGT
>JANOWZ010000387.1:0-13071 GCA_031418155.1 Deinococcales bacterium | reverse complement strand
AGTCTTGTGGATCACTGAATCGCTGCCCGGAAAAACCATCACCGTTGCTGGAACCACGCTGAATGCGGTCGGTTCGGCCACCCGGCTTGACGATGACAAACCCTGGGCACTTTTTACCAACAAGGACGTGGTTTACAACATTGATCTCCAGGAATACGTTCGCGCTCGAGGCTTGTAAAAACCGGAATCCTTGAGTACAGGACTCGAGGCAGACATCTTCAAGACCGAAAGAGGTACGTATGAAAAATGTACTCGTAACGTTTGGCAGCAAGTGCGGATCAACCGCTGAGATCGCCGAAAAAATTGGCGAAGTCTTGCAGGCTCAAGGCTTAACCGTCAGTGTCATGCCAGCCGCACAAGTCAAAGACTTGAATGCCTTCAATGCGGTGGTGCTTGGCAGTGCCGTCTACGCGGGTCACTGGATGAACGAGGCCGTGGATTTCCTGGTGCGTCAGGAAGTTCCACTTTCAACCCGGCCCGTTTGGTTGTTCTCGAGCGGTCCAACCGGTCAGGGTGATCCGGTTGAACGCCTGCACGGTTGGCGTTTTCCGGACGCACAATTGGACATCGCGGATCGAATCCGTCCTCAGGGCATGATGCTGTTTCATGGCAAGATCGATATCAACAAATTGAATTTCGGCGAGAAGCTGATGATCCGGGCCATCGGCGCGCCAACCGGTGATTTCCGTGATTGGGAGGCCATCATCGCCTGGGCCGAAGGGATTGCAACGGTACTGCTGCCGCTCGAGATGACGGTGGGCAGTGGATCATGAAGCGGACCTGGATAGTGGTTGTTGCCGTTTTGATTGCCCTGCATGGACTTGTTCACCTGATGGGCACGGTTGCCTACCTGAGGTTCGCTGAGGTTCAGGGCTCGCCATACAAGACCACCTTCTTCGATGGGCGCTGGGATTTGGGCGAGCTTGGAATCACCGTGTTCGGCGTACTCTGAGCCTTGACTGCCGTGGGTTTCGTCTCGAGCGCGTTTGGATTGGGCTTCAAACGTTTCTGGTGGCGACCCGTTTTATTTGCCGTCACTTTCCTGTCTTTGGCGCTAACCTTGCTGGCCTCGAGCGTGGCTTTCGCAGGGTTGGTCATCAACCTGTTGATCGTGCTCTTTCTGATCGCCGATTCCAGGTTTGGGTATTCGCGGTTGAGCCATCGACGCATGGTGAAATGACCACCGTGAATTGACGGCGGTTCCCACGTTGAGATGAATCACGAAAACTTCAGGCGATCACTTTCTAACGATGCAGCTTGGCGGTTTTTTGTTCTGTTGGGATTTCATTCGTTGCAACAAGTCGTCCATAAACGACACCGCCTCGGTGCTTTGCGGTCCCTTGTTGAGCATCATACATTCAGCCCGACATGACTGCATCCGTGATCTTGACATGGGTCATTGGCAAGCCACTTCACGAACCATGAACTTCAGGTTCGAGATGTTGCCAGGTTGCAGCTTCAAGCCGGATGAGATTTGAAGCTCACCCGGCTCGAGTTTCGTTTGGGTCAACGTGTGACTTGGATTGATTCTGGAATCAAAACAGGCTCGGGCTGTTCGATCACCGGCAACGGTCCTTCTCGCAAACCTCGGGTCCAAAGTTCGAGGTTTTTCGCTCCGTTCTCCCAGACGAGCAGCACCGCCATCGCACCATAGATCGGCAGGTGCCCGACCAGTTCGGTCGAATCAAAAATCGTCAGGGTCAGGTTGATTGGGAACCAGGCGATCACGATGATCTCGCGGGAGAAGATGTTGAAGAGTAGGCACAACCCAACGAGCAGTTCAATGCTTCCCGCCAATTGCGCGAACAGCGCGTCTGGAATCGGCAGCCCGAGGCTCGAGGTGAAATTCAGTGGTTGTTGTTGCAGGAAGCCGATCGCCAGGGTTGGGTTGGCGAGTTTTTCGCTGACGGCGGCGGCCACCAAACTCAGACCGATCCCGATGCGCAAGGCGGGAATGGCTTGACGCATTTCGGTCAGGCGAGGCTCGAGGCGCGGCAAGATCAAGCGGTCAATCGAGATTGGGCCGCGACCAGCGAACCAGAAGAAAGCGGCAAATCCGAGGATCAGAATATTGTCGAGCATTGGCTCGAGCCCAAAAATGAACAGGCCTGCGAACCACAGTGCAGCCAGGAACAGTGCAGAGACCCGAGCGAGCCCACCATAAAACAGCGAGAGCGCAATTCCAGCTTGGGCGAGGCCGAACAAATACGCGGTTGCGCCGGGCAGCACATTGTTCGACGAGAACAGGTGACCACTCACACCGGAGACGAACAATGACACCGCCAAGTGGATGCCAAGAATGGCGGGCACGAACCCATACAGGGCCATGCGGCGCTCAGGAGTGGCCCCAAACCATTCCACGCTCGGTAACAGGCTTGCTCCGGCTCGAGCACGTTGTACGAACCACAGGGCGATCACAAGCGCACTGACCGCCAAGATCAGGGTCAGCGTCACCGGCTCGAGCAGGGCGGCCAGGTTGATCGGTGGTGCTTCCCCAGCGTGGAACCATTTGACATGCGCCTCGGCAACACCCGAGACGGATTGCGCGATCAGCAGTCCCACCAATGGTTTGACCCTGGGTGTCCAACTTGCAAACTGAAGACCCGAGCGCTGATGGTTTGGATGTTCTGTGCTCGAGTCATGGCTTGACTGCGGGTTGCCACTCGCTGATGTGCTGGGTGAGATGTCCATGTTGTCTCCCGTTTCTCGATTCGTTTTGCGAGCCGTTGATTTGGTGCTCAGAGATGTTACTTTCGGCTGCATGCCCATACCCTGTCTTCGGGGCATTACAAAGCCATTACGGGATCGACTTGAGACACAGCAGGGGCACAATCGTCAAGGAAAATCAAAACAAAACGCAAGACTCGAATGCCGTCAAGTGTTGCAAATTCAAGACCGGAATTTTTTTACTACGTGCCGTCTCAGCCGCCGATTCCAGACACGGCTCGAGCGATCAAATAGGCCGCACCCGCAGCAATGCCACCGACGAGCATGGTTTGCAAGGCCCCTCGCACAACCGGCATTCCGGTGAACCGTGCCTTGATCCCACCGAAAAGCAGCAATGCAAGCAGCGTGACCACAACTGACCACAACAGCGCCGTCTGAATCGAAATTGGAAACAGGTACGGAGCGAGCGGCACGCAACCGCCCAAGATGTACGCGCCGCCAATCGTCAGGGCACTGAGCAAGGCACGGTTGGGATCGGGTTGCTCGAGACCCAATTCCTCGCGCATCATGAATTTTACCCAGACTTCGGGTTTGGAGGTGATGGCGTTGGTGGCCCCCTCGAGCGCCTCGCCGCTGAGGCCGTAGTCGGCAAAAATCTTGCGCACCTCAGCGATTTCGTCATCGCGTTTCTCGAGGATTTCGTGTTGTTCTCGAGCGAGTTCGTTGTGGTACGTTTCGACATCGCCACGGGCTGCCAAGTACCCGCCGAGTCCCATGGCAATGCTGCCCGCCGCCATCTCAGCAAGCCCTGCAATCAGGACCAGATTGGTTTGTGCGACCGCGCCGGAAAGTCCTGCGGCCAGTGCGAACGGTACGGTCAATCCGTCGCTCATGCCGATCACCAGATCACGCACGACTTCGGAACCGGTGAAGTGTTGCTCTTGATGCCGCACCCTCGAGACGATCATGCTTTCCTCCTTGAATCGCGTGACAAGACTGGTGACATCATCAGAACAATGGTGATGGCACTTCGATTTGGCAGATGCGAAAGACGAATTTTCGCTTGGATCGGGTTTCGCGCACTGATGCCAGATTTCAGCGTACTCTCGTCGCCAGCAGCGTGCGCCGAGCAACGAGGATCAGCCAGACGTTGTAAACCAGCACCAAGAACCTGTTCGGCCAGCCCAAGAACACTTCGGGACCGACCCGCCCAGCCATTGGGTGGACGGCACGAGAAACGACAATCGATGCAAAAAACAAGAACAGGCTCAGCCAGACCAGCAGGGTTGCCGAGAACAGCCAACGCCGCGCACTGGCCCAGTCTCGATTTTTGGCCAAACTTCCTGTGACCAAGGATGCAGCCATTGGGAAGGTCAAGATCACCACGGCTCCGCACAGCGTGTGCAGACTGTTTGCCGTGCTTGGCGTGGGGTCCAGGATCGCATTGGTCACGAAAGTCCCTGCACCGAACAGGGCGATGCCGATCACCAACAGCCACCAACGGCCAACGTTACCGCCAACCGTTTGCAAAGAAAACCAGAGGACATAGACCAGGGCCAGCACACTGCTGCCCCAGCAGAAGAAGGCCAGCCTCATCATCGGGCCGTAACGCCCGATCTCGTATTCGCTGATCATTCGCCATGAGGGATCGAATTCCGGTTCCAAGAAATGCAGCGAGCAAAGAATGACCAGAAATCCAATGGCAAACGCCACTGCGATCTGCGCAGCGACTCGAGGGATCACCGATCACCCTCGAGCAGCCAGAGCGCACAACGGCGTCGCTCACTTCCTCCGGCTGCGACTGCCCGCAAAAACACCTCCTGAAAACCCACCAATCCCCAGCATGAAGCCAAAGTCGTACCACAGCCCCGCATTGGGATAGGCGTAGATTCGCAGATCGTTCGCAAAAAGGCTGACAATGAAGGTGACCGGGGCGATCAAGCCGTGCCACAACCCCAACCAAAACCCCGGTCCACCGTGATCAACGGGCTTGACTTGCGTTGCGGCGCAGGCCACAAACACCAGCACCATCAGTGAAGCGACCAAGATCATTCCGGCGTGACGGGCTTTTTTCATGTTGACCTCCCGTGCTGTTACTCGAGGGACCGCAGGCAATGGACGCAGGCTGCCGCATTCTGATTCATGGGTTGTTTGATCGCCAGCGCCGTGCTCGGACCGAACGGAGGCTTTGATCCAATGCCCGTCCGCACCAATACAGACCAAGCAGCGCCAGTGGCAATCCCATGATGAAGGTCATGGTCGAACCAAGTGTCACGGCTTTGTAGATCATGCCCGTTCCAACCGTGCCCAGCACCGCTGCCAGCAGCACCAGCAGCATCGGGGCCAAAGCCGCAAACCGGTGCATCAGTCACCTCCTGAAATTGGTTTGTGCTCGAGGGTGATCGGATGGAGCTTTTGCTCACGGTAATGGTCACGCCAGATCAAACGGTAGACACCAAGCATCCGAGGCAGGCGGTTCAGGCCCGGAATCCAGGGCAGCAACAGCAAGGCCAGCGACAGCACCGCCATCAGCAACCAGACCAACGCATCGGCATTGGGTGAATCGGCAAACAAGGGAATCTGATACCAGACGGTGTACAACCACAACCAGGCTTGTCCAGGGTAATTGCCGGTTTCGTTCATCATGCCCCATTGCGAGCCCTCGAGGTGAAAATGCTCGGCCCGAGCGGGCAGCGCGGAGGCTTGCAAAAACAACAAGCTGCGGGTGTTGTCGGTCGTGGTGATGCGGTTGTTGTAATCAATCGCCGCCTCGAGCAGACCGGCCCGACCAAGTCCAAGGAGGCACGAGAGCATCGGGACAACCGGGCCGTAGACACCTTCGGGCAGGACGACGGCAGCGCCATTCACTTTGGCCCGCTTGAGTGCCTTGGCGTAATTGGTCAGCCAGAGTTTTTGTTGATCCGCTGTGGCTGTCGTGAAGCTTTTCAAGGCCGTTGCCAGAACCGGATTCATTTCTGCGGCCATGCTGAGCGGTCGCAAGACATCATCTCGAGCCGTGTCGATGGGCAGTTGCACACCCGCCAGGCGCTGCAATGAGATTGGACCAAGCGATTGCACCGCACCATCGGCGTTGTTGTACGGCGGGCCGTAACTGGCGATGTCGTCCGAGCCGTCAAGTTCACCCAACGCCGTTTGCAAGAACGTGACCGGATCGGATTTTGCCACCTGCTGTGCGGTCAATGGCGGTTCGTCTGGCGAAGACAGGAATGCTGAAAGTCCGAGCACGAGTACACCGACCACCAGCAGGGCGATCAGGCCCTCGCGGATCAGGTCGTATGGGGCCATGCGAATGCCTCGGTAATACTCAAGTTGACGTGGGCTCATGTCCGGGCCTCCTTACTGATCTGGGTTGAAACTGTTTTGTCTGGGTAGGGTCGAACCACGCCTCGCATCCTGACCATCAGCAGGTGCAGGCCAATCAGCAGGCTCAGGGCCAGTGGCAAAATGACCACGTGCCAACCGTACATCTGACCGAAGTTGAGCACGTTGAACAGGCCACCAACACCAATCGAGTTCATGGCATCCTTGGCCTCAACCGCGATCCACTGCGAGGCGAAATTCTGTTGGATCACGTAGCCCGTGAAGGCCGTGCCGATCCCGACCAAGAAGCACAAGACACCCAGCACCCAGGTGCCGCCACGCCCATCACGCCAGGCTCCCTGAAAGAAGGTGGTCCAAAGGTGGACGACCATGAAGAAGAAAAATGCCTGCACCGACCAGAAGTGAACGCTGTTGACAAAATGCCCGAGTCCGGTTGAATGCCACCAGGTTGGACCGGCGGCAGCCAACCACAAACCTGAGAGGATCAAGAACACCAGGCTGGCAATCGTGGCAATCCCGAACAGGTAGACATACGCATGGACGTAAGCGGGCAATTCATCCGGCAACAGGTCCTCGAGTGCGATCTCTCGCTCGAGCCGTTGTCGCAAACCAAGTGTCAGGCTCATGACCGGACTCCTTTCAACCGATCAGTTTCTGATCGGACGTGCGGGTACGGGATGACCAGTGCCAGCGCAAAGACCAGCACCATCAAGCCGATCACGATCAGGTTTGGAACAGAGATTTGCAGGATTCCCCACTGAATGTACGATGGAACCTGATCCATACATGCCCCCTTTGTTCAACGATCCAAAGACCATCTGACCTGAGTGGAAACAGCACCGGAACAGGTGGATCAAATCAGCCTTGCGAGATCATCGCGTGTTGATCTTGCTTGTGGTCAAGCCTATTGCCGTCCTGTTACGAACCCATTACGAACCCACGAGGCGCGTACAACATTGACCGAGGCACGTTGGCTTAAACATTCTGTTCTGGGGTTGCAGATTTCGTTCGCAGCAGTTGACGAACGGCGTGCCAAACCTCAAACCCATCCGCATTCACGGGCAACTCGAGTTCTGCGCACAGGACAGAACGCAAGCCCGGTGTGCATTCCTCGAGCAGTGCATGCCGAGCGCGTTCTGCTCCTGCCAACCACCAGGTTTGAAAGTTCGTTTCACGACGGCACTGCAAAAGTTCGGTGATCAGGGCGGAGAAGAACAATGCCTGTTGATCCAACGATTTGTTCAGGCCACCGGCTCGAGTTGGCGCGAGTTTTCCGTTCGGTTCATGTAGACGAAACCCGTTGACATCTTCGACGCATTCGAGTCGGTAGACCTCGTGGGCGTGATCTTCACGAATCTGAAACAATCGGCCCCAGTTGTCATCCACAAGCGCAATCATGATCGGGGTGATGGCCTTTCCGATTCGCCACATTGAACGCTCGAGTTCTCGATTCATTTCTGAACCTTGACTCGAGCGCGTTACGATTGAATTGCGATTGCCGCTTGAGTCAAGGCTTAGACGCACAAGATCAATTCAGGCTGATCAGTTGTTGGAACGCGCCGGGGCAGGAACCGTCTGCACTCAGGGCACACGAGTGCGTCTCTGGAACTTCGACCATGCCTGCTTTGCGTTGGCAGATGACCTCGCCGTTCTTGAGGCGGTTCGCCAGGTCTGCGGTTTCGTCCATCGGTGAATCCTCGAGTTCGACGCGCAAGAAATGCAAGAAGCGCCGGTAGTGCTCAACTGAAGCGTACTTGCCTTCAACAACACTAAGGCAAGTCATCAATTTCTGGTGCCAGTTCTCGCCAAGGTACGGATCGGCCCGCAATGCCCGCACAAGAGCGGCAACGCTTGACTCGCACGCGCCATGATCGCAGTGCAACAACGAGACTTCGATCTCGGCCCGGACGTAGGCGGCCCGGTGTTCTTCTCGCGCCTCGAGCAACCAATCGGCGTTCAGTCCGGCCAGGAAATCACCCTGGTAAACGTTCATGACCCGTTGGAAGGCCAGGAGGCGATCTTTGGGCGTGCTGGCATGACTGGCATCCTCGAGTGCCTGATAGAAGGCGTGCAAATCGCTGGCACGCAGCACCTCGTTTGAAAGCCGGTAGCGTCCATGTTCCTCGAGCACCACATCGTTCGCTCCGAGCGCCGTGCGAATCCGGTGCATGGTCACGCGGAAGCGATTGCTGACGCTGGCAGAGGGGGATTCCTGCCAGAGTTGCTCGAGGATCGCATCACGGGATTGGCCTTCTGGATTGGCCAGCAGGTAGAAGAACAATTCTCGGGCGGATTCGGCATGCCACATCACGGGTTGACCCTGACTGAGCACGGTTGGTGAACCGAAAGTGTTAATCTCGAGCGTGCGTTGCGCGGTCATTGCTTGCATTTTGCACCCCCTGTGTTGGCTGATCTTAGGCCGGGCGTTCGACGGGTGTGCGCATGTTGAAGTGTTCGGTTGGTGTTGATGGTTATGGCCAACTAAAAAGTTGGTGATGGATTGAACAACGATTTCGTAACGCCTCGGTAATGCGGGTCACTGAGACTCAGATTCAAGCTCGCCCAACAATGGTAGCAAAAATTGTGCAGGCTCGAGCATTCCCGAAAGTAGTCCATAGTGAATGGATTGGACATGGCAGGCACATCCGGCCTCAGCGAAATCGAGGCTGCCAAACGCCTGCGGCTCGAGGGCGCAAACGAATTGCCTGCCGCAAAGACTCGCACCGTTTGGCGCATTGCGCTCGAGGTGATCCGCGAACCGATGTTCTTGCTGCTGATCTTGGGCGGCACGATTTATTTTGTGCTCGGCAATGTCGGCGAGGGCGTGATGCTGCTGGGTTTTGTGATTGTGGTCATGCGCATCACCTTGTATCAAGAACGCAAAACCGAACGGGCGCTCGAGGCTCTGCGTGATTTGTCGAGTCCACGTGCTTTGGTGATTCGTGATCACCTGCCGCGTCGCATCGCTGGGAGCGAGGTCGTGCGTGACGACATCCTGGTGCTCGCCGAGGGTGATCGGGTTCCGGCGGATGCACTGCTGATTTCTGACCTGCACCTTTCGGTGGATGAATCCTTGTTGACTGGCGAATCGGTTCCCGTGAATAAACTTGTTGGAGCCGAAAGTCTCGAGTTCTCCCGGCCCGGTGGTGATGGTACGCCGTTCTTGTATTCAGGGACCCTGATCGTACAGGGTGAGGGCTTGGCACGGGTGCAGGCGACCGGTGCACGCACGGAACTCGGCAAGATCGGCACGGCCCTGCAAACCGTGAACGTTGAACCAACCACGCTCAAACTCGAGACGGACCGTTTGGTGCGGTTGATCGCCAGCGGCGGTCTTGTTCTTTGTGTCTTGGTGGTACTCGGCTACGGTCTGATTCGCGGGCATTGGTTGGATGGTTTGCTCGCCGGGATCGCCCTGGCGATGGCCCTCTTGCCCGAAGAAATTCCGGTGATCTTGACGGTCTTCATGGCGCTCGGCGCGTGGCGGATCGCGCAGCATCAGGTCTTGACCCGGCGTGCCCAAGTGATCGAAACGCTCGGTTCGGCCACCGTCTTGTGCGTGGACAAGACCGGCACCTTGACACACAACCACATGACCGTTGCCAGCATTGCCACGAACCGCGAACACTGCGATGTCACACGCTCGAACCCCAAGACGTTTCCCGAAAACTTCCACACCACGCTCGAGTTTGGCCTTCTCGCCAGCCATCCGGGTTCCTTCGATCCAATGGAATGTGCGCTGGCCGAAGCCGGTGATCGCCTGTTGGTCAACACCGAGCACCTGCATGGCGACTGGAACCTCGTGCGTGAATACCCGTTGTCCCCGGCGCTGCTGGCGCTCTCGCACGTTTGGCGGGCATCAGATGGCACGCGCTATGTGATTGCCACCAAAGGAGCGCCCGAGGCCATCGCGGACCTGTGTCACCTCAGCGCCAGCGATCAACTCGAGGTCGCACGAACAGTTGAGACGATGGCCGAAGATGGCCTGCGCGTGCTCGGTGTGGCCCGAGCGTATTTCCAACCTGTGGTCCTTGATCCGTCTGTGCTGCCGGAAATCCAGCACGATTTCGAGTTCGAGTTGCTGGGCTTAATAGGCTTTGAAGACCCGGTGCGCGAAACCGTTCCCGCCGCCATTGCAGCCTGCCGTTCGGCTGGCGTGCGCGTGGTCATGATCACCGGTGATCACATTGGTACGGCACGTCACATCGCCCAACGCGCCGGATTGTCACTCAAGGCAGAAGCGATCATCGGTCCAGAACTTGAAGCGATGAACGATGAAGAACTCGAGCGTCGCGTCCGCAACACAAGCATCTTTGCCCGCGTCGTGCCAGAACAAAAATTGCGCCTGGTTAACGCCTTGAAAAAAAACCACGAGGTCGTCGCCATGACTGGCGACGGAGTGAATGATGCACCAGCCTTGCGTGCCGCGCACATCGGCGTGGCGATGGGTGCTCGAGGAACTGACGTGGCTCGAGAGGCAGCATCCTTGGTGCTCTTGGATGATGACTTTTCCTCGATTGTGCGGGCCGTGCGACTGGGCCGCCGAATCTTTGACAATTTGCGCAAAGCGTTTGTTTATGTCACCGCAATCCACGTCCCGATTGCGGGCATCTTGCTGTTGCCGGTCCTGGCGGGCTGGCCGCTGATCCTGCAACCGGCCCACATCGTTTTTCTCGAGTTGATCATCGATCCGGCCTGCTCGATTGTCTTTGAGGCCGAACCCGAAGAGGACGACGTGATGCGCCGTCCACCTCGCGGGCTCGAGCAACCAATCTTTGACCGGCGAACCATCGGAATGGGTTTGGCACAGGGTCTCGGGGTGCTGCTGGTGACGCTCGGCGTGTTCGTATGGACATTAACTCGAGACCGGGACGAACCCGAAATCCGAGCGATGGTTTTCGTGACCTTGATTGCAGCCAACCTCGGATTGATCCTCAGCAACCGTTCGTGGTCACGTTCGACACTCTCGAGTTTGCGGGTTCGCAATCCTGCCTTGTGGTGGGTGATGGGCGCAGCCGTGACCTTCCTGACGCTCGTGTTATCCGTGCCGTTGCTGCGTGACCTGTTCGGTTTTGCCACACTGCATTTGGAAGACCTGGGCCTGTGCTTGGGAGCCGGAATCGTCTGCCTCGGTTGGTTTGAATTGCTCAAGTTTTGGTTACGCTCTCGAGGTCCGGGTGATCAAGGATCGGTCACATTGCAAGCGTTGCCAGATCGAGGTTGATTGCGCAACCCGAATCAGCGGAAAGACCATCTCGAATTCGCATGATTATTTGCTCCAGCATCGCATAGATTGGTTCCCACCAGTAATAACGGCGTAAGGTGTCGAATGCCAGACCGCCCTCTCCAAGAACAAGCCTCAATCCCAATTGACCTGTACCAATCGTTTTTTCATGCGGCCTTCGAGATCATTGGCCTGGTCGGTTTCGATGGCACGCTGCTCGAGGTCAACTTGACCGCGCTCGAGTTTGCCGGTGTCAATCGTGAACAGGTCATTGGCTTGCCGTTTTGGGAGACACCGTTCTGGTCGCCCTCGAGCGAACCGCAAACCTGGTTGCAGGCTGCCTTGGTCACAGCCCTTCAGGGTGAGGTACGACGACAGTTGGTCACACTCTCCAGGCACGACGGTCGTGCAGCCATTGTTGATTTCTCGATCAAACCGCTGCTGAATACCGCCGGGAAGTTCTCTTGTCTGATCATTGAAGGTCGTGATGTCACCGAGGTCGAACGCTTGCGGGCCGAACTACTGGCGAAGGAACAACAACTCGAGTTCGCGCTTGAAAGCGCCCAGATGATCGCCTTTACCCGCACAGCATCCGAGCCACTCATACGTTTGAGCAACGATGCAAGCGAACTGTTTGGATTGGCTCGAGGTACTTTCGATGGATCACTCGCGCAGATGGCGAGTCTTGTGCATCCCGATGATCGGTCTGTTGTACAGGCCGCCTTTCAAGGCACGCACGGAGCCGAGCCTTTCAGCGTGGAATACCGAGTCGGCCTACAAAATGGCCAGCAGCGTTGGCTTCGCTCTCGAGTCCGACAAGAACTCGCAGCCGACGGTACGGTATTGGTCTCGGCTGGGGTGTTGCTTGACATCACCCGCGAAAAAGAGGATGAGGCCGAACGCGAGGTGTTTCTCGAGCGGGTCGCCAGTGAACGCGCCCGTTACGAAGCGATCTTGGCACAGATGCCGTTCGGTGTGGCGGTCATGGATGCGGCGACCAAACGCTTCAGTTACGTCAATCCGCAACTCGAGAAGATCCTGGGAAACACCGTCGAACCGGGAGTTGGTATCGATGGTCTGAACGTCACGATCTCGCAACAGGGAGCCTCCGTCCAGCGCAATCAAACGGCCATCTTCCGGGCGATCAACGAAGGGGTCGTGACCCGCGCCGCCGAAACCGAAATTGGCCGCAGCGATGGTCAGTGTCGCCTGATTCGCTCGAGCACCAGTCCCATTCGAGACCGGCTCGGCAGGATCATCGCGGCGGTTTCGGTGGTCGAGGACATCACTGAGCAACGACCATCGCACCAGTTCAATCAGGAAATCGTGGCAGAACTCGAGCGGGCGCGAAGCCAATTGCGGTTGTTTGACGATCAGACGATCACGCCGGAATCGTTCATCGATCACTTGGGCGATGCGTTTCACCAGACGGGACTGGCTCGGCTTGAGGGGCGGCTGGTGGGGCTGTTGTTGCAATCGAGCGATGCGATCACGTTGGCGGCGGCAGCGCAATCGCTTGGCGTGACGAAAGTCGCCATCTCGAAGATCACGAACGAAATGCTCGAGCGTGGCGACCTGATCATGTCACGTGAGTTTTCAACGCGGGCGCACACCTTTCAACTCACAGACCGCGCCTACCTGCGTGACCTGATGACCCGGCGTGCGACCAGTTGGACGGTGGCCTCACTGATTCAAAAATTGATTGAAAGCGAAACGGCGCTCGAGCCGAGGGCGGTGGCGCAATTGCAAGTTCAACTCGAGTTGTACGCGAGAACGGCGGTCAATCTTGAACGGGTGCTCGCGCCGCTTGAACGACATCAGACGCTGGCGTTCGAGGC
>JANOWZ010000386.1:0-7878 GCA_031418155.1 Deinococcales bacterium | reverse complement strand
CACCAAATCTGCGTCCTGTTCAATCGCTCCAGATTCACGAAGGTCCGAAAGCATCGGACGGTGATTGGGCCGTGATTCAACCGCACGCGAAAGTTGCGAAAGCACCACCACCGGAATGTTCAACTCTCGAGCCAGTGATTTCAAATTCCTCGAGATGGTCGAGATTTCTTGTTGTCGGTTTTCGCCACCACCGCCACCCCTGGATGGGCCGCTGGTCATCAGTTGCAAGTAGTCAATCACGATCATTTTCAAATCGCGTTCGGCCATCAGGCGGCGGGATTTGCTGCGCAATTCGATCACGTTCAGGTCGGCGGCATCGTCAATGAAGATCGGGGCCTCGGCGAGTTTTCCGGCGGCGGTCACAAGGCGTTCAAAGTCGCGTTCATTCAATGAGCCTTGACGCACACGATTCATGTCCACTCGAGCCTCGTTGCACAACATGCGCAAGACGAGTTGCGAGGCGGGCATCTCGAGGCTAAAGACGGCAACGGTTTTGTTTTGTTTGAGGGCAATGTTTTGTGCGACAGCGAGCGCGAAGGCGGTGTTATGAACGCAGACATCTTGGGCAATAAAGTTCGATCCGTCCGGCACGGTCAGGTCATAGACTTGCTGAGCCTCGAGCGTTTCGATCTTGGTGATCGTGTCCCAATACAAATTCGGATGCGCAAGTTTAGCGAGATTTTCGTTCTCGAGAATATTGGCGTACTCGAGCAATCGGTGTTGAGGCAGGTTGCGGTCGGTATGTGGGTTGTAACCGGATGCCATGCGTTCTCCGGCGCGTCTTGCGAGTTCGGTCAGCGAAATGTTTGCGGCTTGAGCGGCTTCACAGACTTGATTCCAGACGGCTTTCGGTACGCGTCCGACGTTGCTGTGCGCGTCAGCTTGAATCGCAAAATCTCGAGTCGTTTTGTCTTGGCCCCACACCAGCACCTGTCTTGATCCCAACCATGCACCTGACGGGCGGGATCGCTCACGGGCTTGGGCCGCCTCACCGATCCAACCGATGCGTTCCTGGTATCGCGCAATCGATGCTGGTTCAGTGATTTCCACGCGCCAGGATTTCACAGTTTTCTGCCAGAGTTTCGCCACGATTCCAAAGCGAACGAGTGCGTGTTGCACGTTTCGAGCCAGGGTTTCAGAAGCAACTGTGAATTCGATTCGGGCGCTGCGTTTTGGACCAATCGCGTAAATCGTGGCATCGCACGAGAACAGTACGCGCAAGAACTCGGCGAGGCGTGTTTCGTCATATCGCCAAACCAAATCTGGAAAAACTTTTTCGCTCGAGAGCTTGCCCCAAAGCCCGAGTCCACGTAACCATTCGGTCAGTGGGTTCTTCTGATTTTTGCGTTCACCGGCCACGTGTGCTCGAGCGATTACGGCGGTGATATCTCGCCAACACAAACTCAATTCTGGAAAGTGAGTTGCGATGATGCTCGAGAAATCTTGAATCAAAACTGGATCGGTGTTCGTCCATTCT
The DNA here is from genome assembly GCA_031418155.1 of Deinococcales bacterium. Lineage (GTDB taxonomy): Bacteria > Deinococcota > Deinococci > Deinococcales > JAAFIG01 > JANOWZ01. The sequence goes on along the minus strand of JANOWZ010000386.1, from coordinate 6,401 downwards.
GGGTTCGAATCGGTCAGGCCACCTTCGGCGATCAGGTAGGCAATCAGGCGAACTTGCTCGAGTGATGTGTTGCTAGCGTCTCCAAATCCCGGCATTTCACGTGGCACGGCAATACTCGAGCCAACACTCAAATCGTGCAGTGGGGTCCAACCATCCACGGTCAAAAATGGGTGATGTCCCGTAACCTCAACCTGTCGTCCAAGGCGTGTCGTAACGCGGTACACGGGTTGAATGCCGCTGTCGATCCAGGCGCTCACCCGAGTTGGACGCACGCGACCATCATCGGCAACACCCCAAACGCAGGAGCGTTTCTCGAGGATGTACGTCTCGAGTTTGATGCGTTCGCCCGTGTGCGGATCATCGATCAGGGTGTGGGCAGTCAGGCATTTTCCCATGCTTGGCCTGGCCGCAATCACGTTTAGCGATCCGGGTTGAAGTCCGGTCGTCATCTCGTCCAAGTCTCGAAACCCGGTTGCTACGCCGGTGGTGAATCCTGGATTGTTGGTGAGGGTGGAGATGAATTCAAACGTTTCGTTCACCAGTTGCGGCATCGCCTGGAACGCCTGTTGCTGCTTGGTGCTGGCAACCTCAAAGATCAATTTTTCGGCCCGGTCCATCAGTTCTTCAACCGGTGCGGCCTCGTCGAAAGCGAGTTGCAGGACCTTGCTGGAGGCGGCGATCAAATTTCGCAATGCGGCTTTTTCAGCGACGATTTTCCCGTAGAAATTGGCGTAAACCGATGTCGGCACGGCTTCGGAAAGTCCGACCAAATACGATGGGCCGCCGATCTCGTCAAGTTGACCTTTGGTGCGCAGTTCTTCGATCACGGTGACAAGGTCCGCTGGGGAATTCTTGTTGATCAGGGTTTCGATCACCGTGAAAATCTTGCGGTGCGCTTCTTTGTAGAACATCTCCGCAAGGATCATGCCCTCGAGTTGATGGTACGCATCATTGTCAAGCATGATCGAACCGAGCACGCTCATTTCAGCATCGAGGTTGTTTGGGGGAACTCGGTTGGGCAGTCCTGATTCCATCGTCACGGCACACGCTCCGGCCCGAGCGAGAACGGCCTCTCGAGCGAAAGGTATTTTACGGGTTGGTTCGCCTCGAACAAAAGGGGCTTGCAGCTTCAGTCAAAACGTGTCAGGGCGATCTGACCAGCGTGCCAGACGGAATGCCTCGCCGAAAGTCGAATCAACGAGGCCGCCGTCATGCGTTGCGAGCCGTACTTGAGCGGCGTGGCTCGAGTGGCGGCATCCATTTGCTCGATCTGCTCGAGTTCGTACTGCATGAGGGCCTCAAGCGTTTTGGGAGCGGCTGGCAACGTGCAGGCTTTGGCGATGATCTTCCAGTACATGCGTTTCGTCCCGAGGATGTGCGCCATCAAGCGTTCGGCCCGAGGTCCGGTAATGTGGTGGACACTCTTGACCGATTCCCAATTGGCAAAGTTCGCTTCAAACATCTGCTGGTACAACTCGTCCGTCTCGAGGCTAGAGTTTGCCAGATCAGGGTTCACCAGCGCCTCCGGGATGGGATCAGGACTTCGGAGGGCATCATTAAACGCACGATCAGAAAGCCGAAGACAAAACCGCCAATGTGCGCCCAGAGTGCCACGCCAGAATCTCCTCGAGACAGGCTGGCGAACTGCATGTAAGCCCAGAATGGCAGGTACAAAAACGCAGGAATGGCGACACGGAAGAAGAACAGCAAACTGATGATCTTCGCGGTTGGGTAGAGCATCAGGTACGCGCCGAGCACGCCTCCAATCGCACCGCTCGCGCCAAGCATTGGGTAGTCGGTTTGTCCGACCAGGAAGCCTCCCAGAATGCCTTGTGTCAACGCGGCAGCGATGCCCGCCCCAAGGTAAAAGACCAGAAAGCGTCCGTGTCCAAGCCGATCTTCAATGTTGTCGCCAAAGATCCACAGGAACAGCATGTTGCCTGTGAGGTGCAACAGTCCACCGTGCATGAACATTGATGTGAAAATGTCGATGGCGGCATCGGGCGGATTCGAGACGAGCGTGATCGGTTTGAACGCCCAGGTCAGGATGAACGCCTCGATGCGGTTCGAGTTGAACTCGAGCCAGTTCTGATTTAGCAACGCCATGTAAACGTAGACGAGCACGTTGACCAAAATGATTGCTCGCGTCACCCAAGGGGTTCGTTGCGACCGGATCGAATCGTACAACGGGAGCATAAAGGGCATTCAAGCATTTGAATGTGAAGGCTGTGTACGGCTCGGGACCGGGGACGTGAGGGGAAAGGGCGTGGCGAAGGGCGAAAGGCAAAGGGCGAGGGTGAAGCTTGGCTCGAGGATTATCGGTATCGGGCCGGGAAGAAGGTTTGCTTGATGTCACTCGAGTCAGGCAGCAGACTTTTCGGGCTCGATGGATCGCGTTTCAGAAACTCGAGGATGGCTTGGTTTTGCAGGCTGGTCATGCGTTTGTTGTCCACATCGCCGAGCAGTGGCGCGAAGTGTTTGAGGATTGGGATGAAGTTCAGGTCGGTGAAATTGAAGTGCGCCGTGCCAGCAATTTCGATGATGTGAGCGTTGCTTGAGGTGTGTTTGAGCAGTGGATCGAAGCTTCCGTGCAAGCCCAAATCCTGATTTTGAATCACACTTTTTGTGGAAAGCATGGCGAGCATCGGCACGCGAATTTGAGCGTTCTTGCCTGACCCATTTTGAGTCGATTCGTACTCGAGCCATGAACCGTCCAAGTCAATCACACGCTGAACTCCGGTGGGCGGATTTTTTGCAACCTCAAGCGCGACAATGCCGCCGAGTGAATGGCCCATGACTGTGATTTCGTTGGCGTTCGCGGCCTCGAGAATCTTGGGTTTGTTGGCTTGCGACAGCGTGCGAATCACGAACAGTGTGTCCTCGAGCCAGCGTTGTTTGATCGGTTCAAGTTCGCTGTAAGGCAAGGTTTGCGCGAGTTCGTGGCTGGCCTTGGCGTACTCGAGCGAAGTCTTGGCATTCCGTTGCGCTGCGAGTTTGGTTGCCAATGCTTGCGCATAACCCGTCTCTTTTTGCGCAGTGCTGAGCTTCTGGTAAACGCTGTCTGTCGCATCAAACTCGAGCAGGTTGTTTTGTCTATCTCGAGCAATCAGCGAATCGCCCGGATGCGCAATTGAGATCACGAGATATCCTTGGCTGGCGAGTTCCTGAAAATTCGAGGCGTTCTGTTTGCTGAAGCTGCTGTATCCATGGTTGAAGATCACGGTCGGATGTGAACCCGCAAGAATTGGCGCATCTTGAAAAGAGAACGATGGCGTTTCACCGTTGACGCTGGCGGGAATCCCCTGATACTTCTCGAGCATTTTGTTCAGTGCGGTTTCGGTGTACGGCGCGGCTTTCAGGCTGTCAATGCTCGAGGCTGAATACCAAACATCAAGCGTGATGACTCGAGGTGTTTTTTGCTTGTTCATGGTGCGGCTCGGGTCGGTGATGGTGGTTGTGGTGAGGCCGATCAGGTTCGGGCCGCTGGGTTGGGGAATCGGGATGACCGCGCCGGAAAAAATGTACGCGATACCCGCGACGATGATGCCGAACGTGATGCCAATGCCGATCAGAATCTTATTGAGCCTCGAGCGTTTCTTATTCATGGCGATCTCCTTTTGATACGTGTGTGTATGTAAAATTGCGAAAAAAATAGACCTCGAGAAATTTAAGCTCGAGCTTGAATTCCGGCGACCATCACCTCCGCCAGAACGTTCGCGCTGTGCTCGAGGTTGAAGGCTTGCGGGTGCGTGCACCAGACGTGAAACAACCCAATTTGCAGCGAGAGGAACGTCCGGGCAATCTCAACTGGCTCGAGGTCCGAACGCACGAAACCGGCCTGGATTCCTTCCTGAAACGCCCCAGCTAACATCTCGAGCGTGGCTTGCCGCCCGTTTCCGATCAGTTCATTTGCCGCCTCGAGTTCCGCGTTTGCTTCAAGTTTGAACATGGCAAGTTCGGCGGTGGCGCGGTATATGGCATCCGATTCGATCAGCGCGATTTGTCGCACGAAGACCTTGCGCATGATCTCGAGGAAGGTTCCGCCCTCGGATATCGCTTGTTGCACGATCTGGCCGGGTTGACCGGCGGCCTGCGCGACCAGCGTGTTGTACAGTTCGGCCTTGCCCGCAAAGTGATGGTAAAGCGCCCCTCGAGTCACATTCGCGGCTTTGGCGATGTCCTCGAGCGTGCTGGCCGTGTACCCTTTCGTGCTGAAGATGGTCAGTGCCGCCCCGAGCAGGGTTTCTCGGGTTTGGGCGGCGTTTTCCTTGCTGCGCTTCATGCTTACATACAAACATAGATGTATGTAAAAGTCAAATGGGAAATGTCAACCGTACATCTCCTGCAAAATTGGGCTGTCCTCGTGGTTGCTCTGATCTCGAGCCGAATGTCTAATCCAGCCTCGAGCGGCGTTTGCCGTAACGACACAAGAAGGTCGCAATCAATTCCTGTTTCAGCGGTTCCACCGTCTCCGGGTCCACGCAACCGGACAGCGCCGGATACGAAAGCGTCCCTTCGATCATGCCGTAAAAGACTTTGGTCGCCAGCGCCGGATCTGGAACCTCGAGTTGCCTTGCCGCAACCGCATCACGAATCCAGCGTTCGAGTTGATCCTCGAGCGGAGCAAATTCGGCCCGTGCAGCAACGGTTTTTTCGGGTTCGCGGATGAACATCGCGTTTAGAATCCTCGAGAGTCCCAGGTACGTTGGCGTGTTGACCGTAAACAGCACCGCGTCCGCGAAATCGGAGAGTTGATCTTCAAGGCGGCGTTTGGGGTTGAAGGGGATTTGTTTGAGCGCCTGTTGTTCGCCCATGAATTTGCTAATCACCGCATGAATAAGTGTGTCTTTGCTGGCGAAGTGGTTGTAGACCGTGCGTTTGGAGGCGTTGGCGCGTTCGGCGATGCGGTCCATGCTGGCGTTGTCAAAACCCTCTTCAATGAAGACCTGAACTGCGGCGTTCAGGATGGTTTCGCGTTTTTGGCTGGTATCCCGTTTAAGGCTGCGTTCTGCGGCGATGACCATGATGAATCCTTTCCCCTGTATAATTTACACTATACGGTGTAGTGTAAATTCGCTCGAGTGACGAAGTTGTACGCCCCAGTGTAATAGGCCCAGTGTAATAGGCCCAGTGTAATAGGCCCAGTGTAATAGGCCCAGTGTAATCAGCCTGATCCCCGAGTATATTGTGGAACGCCAACCTGCAAACACAATGCTGCCACCCCGCCAGCCCAAGACTCGCCGTGCCGATTGGCACATTCCCACGGCCCTGATTGTACTCAGCCTCATCCCGGTGCTGGGTGGTGCGGTGCGCCTCACCAGTCTCGCCAACCGAGCGACCATCACGCCCGACAACGCACGCTTCGTTCTGATACCGTTCCCAGTCGTCATCCACATCATCGCCGCCTCAGCCTTTTGCTTGATTGGCGCATTCCAGTTCGCCCCAAGGTTTCGTCAACGCCACCCCAACTGGCACCGTGCGGCTGGTCGATGGCTGATGGTGGCTGGTCTGATCACCGCAATCAGCGGCCTATGGATGACGCTGTTTTATCCCCTGCCTGAAGCACTTCAAGGCCCGCTCTTATGCGTTGTGCGTTTACTGGTTGCTGCTGGCATCGCCATCAGAATCGTGCTTGCCTGGAACACGGTTCGCCGCAAGAACATCCCCGCCCATCGTGCCTGGATGATGCGTGCTTACGCCCTCGGGCAAGGCGCAGGAACACAGGCACTGATTCTTTTGCCATACATGCTGTTGGTCGGGCAACCCAATCAAATCACTCGAGATGTGCTGATGACTGCCGCCTGGGTCATCAATCTGGTTTTCGTTGAATGGCTGTTGCGCCGACGCTCAGCCCCCAAAATGACCACCGTGAAACCCGCTTAACCCATCCTCGAGACGATCACCTGCGTCAGAATCGAATCTCGAGGCATCTCGAGCATGGTTCGGATTGTGCTCGCCAAGGTTTCGGGTTGGGTGTAGGTTTCGGGCTCGTATTCGGCCCCTTCTTGCGCACGCACTTTTTCTTGCATGGCGGTGGCAGTTCGGCCCGGATAGACACCCATGACCCGAATTCCGTTCGGTCGTTCCTCGGCATCCAAGGCATCTGTGAAAGCCCGCAGCGCGAATTTCGAGGCGGCGTAAGCGCCCCAACCAGCACTCGCCTGCAATCCTGCGCCAGAATTCACGAACAGGACTTGACCTCGAGACACACGCAAGCGATCCAGGCAAACCCGAGTCAATTCGACGCAGGCCAGCAAATTCACCTCGAAAGTCTCGCGCCAAACCTCGAGCGGCGTGTCTTGAACGCTGCCGAGTTCGGCCATGCCCGCATTTTGGATCAGGTTGTCGATTCGCGTGAACGACTCAAGCGCCACCCTGAACGACTCAGGATTTCTCAAATC
>JANOWZ010000385.1:0-6031 GCA_031418155.1 Deinococcales bacterium | reverse complement strand
CCATTTTCGTCGGCGTGCGGCGAGGCCGGTTCGTAAATGCCTTCGTAAATGCAGCGGCCCATGTGCTCAGCGAAACCACTGAACAGAAGCGGCGAAATCTTATCAATCACACGGTTGGTGTCAAGGTGAACGCTGGCTTTATTGGACATGAAAGAACCTTCCTCACAGGTGAGTGCTCGAGACGGACAACAAGTTTATTTCAGGCCCGCTGTGGCCATGATGCCTTCGGTGACGCGGCGTTGGAACAGCAGGTATGCGATCACGGTTGGGAACGCCGCCATCACCGCCGTCGCCATCGTTTTGGCATAGGCCACGCCATAGGCCGATTGAACCTGGGTGATGCCCACGGGAATGGTCAGCATCGTTGTGGCGTTGGTGATGATGAACGGCCAGAAAAAATTGTTCCAAGAAGCGATGAAGGTCACGATGGCCAAGGCCCAAGTGATGTTCCAATTCACCGGCAGGTAAATGTTAAACAGCACCTGAAATTCACTGGCCCCATCAATCCGGGCGGCATCGCCAAGCTCTCGAGGGACTTGATCAAAAAATTGTTTGTAAATCACCACCGCCAATGGTGCGGCGAGTTGCGGCAAGACCACACCAGCGTAACTGTTGACCAAACCGAGGGAATTCATCAGCATGAACAGTGGCACGATGCTCGCCTGGAACGGGATCATGAAGCCCGCCAGAATGATCCAGTACAACCAGGGCTTACCAGGAAACTCGAGTTGCGAGAGCGCAAAGGCGCACAAGAGCGCCAGCACTAGGACCAGAAACGTGATCAGCAATGAGGTCACGATGCTGTTGACATACCAGTTCAGGATCGGAGAGTTCTGAATGATGTAGGTGTAGGCCGTCAGGTCAAATGGTCTCGGGATCAGGGTCGGCGGCACCACAATGGTGTCCGTATCGACCTTGAGCGAGGTCACGACCATCCAGTACATCGGAAAGCTCCAGACCAGGGCAAACACAATCGTCAGCAGCGTACCTGACGTTGCCAGCATGGTTGCAAGTGGAGATTTTTTCATGATCGGAACCTCCCCAGGTAACGCGACTGCAAGAACGAGGCCAGCAGAATGATCAAGAGCAACACCACGCCGATGGTGGCCGAGTACCCACCTTCTTGCTTTTGAAAGGCTGAACGGTACAGCAAGAGCAAGATCACGGTGGTCTTGTCAAATGGCCCACCGTTGGTCAACAGGTAGACCTGATCAAAAATCTTGAACTGCGCGATCAACTGCAAGATCAAAACCAAAGTGGTGACCGGCCAGACGAGTGGCCAAGTGATGTAGCGAAACATCTGGTTGCTCGAGGCTCCATCCAAGGCAGCAGCCTCGTAGAGTTCTTGGGGCACGTTTTGAATCGCGGCCATGAACAACAGCACGTTGAAGCCCACCGTCCACCACAGGGTCACGGCGGCCACGGCAGGCATGGCCCAGACGGGATCTTGAAACCAACCGATGGTTTGACCAGTCAGGTAATTGATGATGCCAAAATTTTGATCCAACAACCACAGCCAGAGGTTGGTGACAACGCTCACCGGCAAGACATAGGGCATGAAAAACGCCGCCAGAATCCAGCGTTGCGCCCACTTGAGGCGCATCACCATCAAAGCCATCATCAAGCCCAAGGCGGTGTTGGGCACCACGGTCAGCACAATGAAGTACAGTGTGTTCCAAAGGGCATTCCAAAACAGTGGGTCGGTCAGCAAGCGGCTGAAATTGGCCAGACCAACCCATTGGCCATTTCCGCCAATATCGGAATTGGTGAAACTCAGTTGCAAGACGCGCACCGACGGGTAGATCAGGAACATGAAATACACCAGTACGAACGGGGCAACCATCAAGAACGCAACCCACCATCGCCCTGATGAAAGGCCAGATTTGGATTTGGGCGATGCAGGTTGGCTGGTTTGCAACATGGTTTCCTAAGGATCCCGAGTTGTGATGTCGCTCAGGATGATGGGCGCGAGTGGGTGTGTTCAGCAACAAACTTCAGGGTTTGCTCGTGGACTTGTGGTCTGGTGCGTCTCGAGTCGTTGCTTCGATCTCATCACGTTGCCCAATCGAGCGAATTGGCTTGAGACTTGATCTCGGGCTTTTCGACAAAGCTTGATCTGGGATGACAGACCACTCGATCCGTCATCCCAGAAGCTGCACTTACTTGTTCAGGTCCTCAATGGTGGACTTGAACTTGCCAATCGCTTGTTCCACCGTGGCTTGGCCCATCAAAGCAGGCAGGAAGTTGTTGCCAGCAGCGTCGTAAACGGGTCCGCCCACACCGAAGATCTTGACCGTTGGTTCGTAGACTGCATCTTTGGCTGAGATGGCGCTGTATTCAACATTGGGTTGCATGTTCTTGAACTCGTTGCTCTTTTGGGTTGGCAGGTAGGACGGGATGTGTCCGCCGCCAGCCCAGCCGAGGCCACCAGTTTTGTTGACATAGCCCACGAACTTCAGGACCGCCGTCAGTTTCTCGGGAGTCATTGGGGTTTTGCTGTTGTTTGGGATGGCCAGTGTGTGCGAATCGGCCCAAGTGTTTTGGTTGTTGAAGAGCTTCGGGAAGGAGGCAACACCAAAGTCAAAGAGCTTGCCAGATTTCTTCAAGTCCACCATGGTTGGGACTTCCCAATTGCCGTTGAACATGAACGCGGCGCGACCGCTGGTGAACAGTGCCACCGAGGCCGGGTAGGTGGTGTTCTTGGCGATCAGGCCGTCCTTGCTCCAGTCAGCCATGGCCTGCAACGCAGCTTTGCCCTTGGAATCGATGTCGGTCAGGTCAAGCTTGCCGTCGCGCACCATAGCACCGCCCTGTTGCATCAAGAGGGTGGACCACAAACGCCACGGTGTAGCCGAATCCCCTGACGAGGAAAAGGACATCGGCAGCATCCCAGTCTTGTCCTTGATGGTCATCAGTGCCTTGGTGAAGTTGGCCAGGCCAGTCAGACCACGTGGCTTGCCGTTCGCCCCAAGCAAGCCCGCTTTTTTGAGGATGTCTTTGTTGTAATACAACACCGAAGTGTGTGTGTCGAGCGGAATTGCATACAGGGCCGAGTCACCCGCCTGTTCCTTGGCGATGGCCTTGAGCGACTTGACCAGGTTGGCTTGGAAGTCGGATTCTTTGAGCCCAGCCGAGGCCAGTTCAGCACCGGTGATGGGTCGCAAGTCCTTCAGGGCCACACCTCGAGGCATGGCCGAGACGTGGTAGGTCATGATGTCTGGCGTTTCACCGGCAACCACAGCGGTGTGAATCTTGGTGTAGAACGGTGCGCCCCATGTGAGGGTGGTGCGTTCGACATGAATATCTGATTGTGATTTGTTGTACTCGTCCACGATTTGCTTCATGCGGATGCCGTCGCCGCCACCGAAGAAATCCCAGAAGACAACTTTGGTGGCGGTTTGGGCCGAGGCGATGACCGTGGCAATTCCTGCCGCCGCAAGCAGTGAACCAATCATTGTTGTCCGTCGCATCGAAATCTCCTTGTGCTGGGTTGCGGCCTGTGCCGTGCCCGTGCGTGAGGTCGTGTGGAACAAAAAGTGCGCGATTGGTCTCGAGTGTTGCGCGTCTGTGCTCGAGGGTTCCCCCTTTCAAACTGTGAACTTCCAATACTGATCCCAGAGTTGATCAAGGTGCTGGTTGCCCTGAATGTGTTTGAGCGGCTGGACACGATTTGAGTGTGCTCGAGGGTACTGTTTGATTGAACCAATCTGAACCAATCCGTTCAACTCTTGCCAGTTTTGAGCAATGAACCAAGCCGGGGTCGGGTGGGCCGAAAATTCCTGACAGATCGCAATTCACCTGCTGAGACACGACTTATTTTGCTGCGAGCACGACTTTCACAAACCGCGTGAACGCAGGAAAAACAGAGCGTAAATGGTTGAACCACTTGTAATTTAGTGATACCAATTGGTTGTGTCAACAAGCGAACAAACCTACGAGGCCATCCATCGACTCGCCCGAACCATTCCCGGATTGAAACTGCCCGGTGAGCGCGAACTGGCTGAACGCTACGCCGTTGGTCGCCAGCACATCCGTCGCGTCCTGACCCGACTCGCCGATGAGGGCGTGGTCGAACGCCGCCAGGGAAGCGGCACGTATGCCGCCAGCGAACGAACCCAAACGATTCGTCGGGTGGGCCTGTGGGTGGATCGCCGATTGCGATTGGGCGACGACCCATTTTTCACGCTGATGATCGAACGCCTGCTCCAAGCCTGCCACGACGATCACGTGCATTGCACCGTCGAACGGGTCGATGTCACCAATCCACCTCGAGCCCATGAGGACGGGATTTTGACGCTCGGACTGGCGGCCGCAGAACTGCTGCCACGCTTGGGCCAGGGGCATCCGCCTGCGGTGGCAATGTTCGTGGACATGGCCCTGAATTCAGATCGAACCACCAGTCTGCTACAACTGGATGATCTTGGTGCTGGACGTGCCGCCAGCGAATGGTTGATCGCCTCTGGTTGTGATCGCCTGGTGTTTGTTGGACGCAACCATTTGCCCGTCTCGCAAGCGCGATTGGCCGGAGCCCGCAGTTTTGCCAATGAAGCCGGAATTCCGCTCGAGGTGATTGAAGCGCGAATGAATTACCAGGGCGGCATCGCTGTCGGTTCGGTGCTCGAGCTTGCCCAAACCAACCGGCTTGGTGTGTTTTGCGCCAATGACTGGTTGGCGCTCGGCATTCACGCGGGGCTGAGCACCCGCAACCCAACCGAACGCGCCAAGGTTTTGCTGGCCAGCGTGGACGGGTTGCCCTTTGTGGCCGATGCTCGGGTTGGCATTCGTTCGTTGCGGGCCCCGCTCGAGACGATTGCTGTGGATGCCCTGATCGAACTGCGTCGCCTGAGTGGGTTCCCGCCGGTCGCTGGGCGCGTGATCCGTTATCCACTCGCCTGGGTCAACGATTGAAGAATCCCGTGGCAAACTCGAGCGTGGTTGGCTCGAGAATTCACGTCGTTCACGGCCTCAAATCGTTTCGAGGATTCGGATTGATTCCAAGCGTTTGAACCTATTCTCGAGATACGTGCTTAACGACTTGGATGGTTCAGATAGAGCCAAACATGCCGGTCAACACAGCAAATTTCAAGCATCCATGCCTCTACAGCAGTATCCAACTCCATCCCGAGTCAGTTCAAGTCGCGCAAATTTGGGAGCAAAATCTGCTCTTTGAAGGGTTCAGCAAGGGTAGGCAAGATTCTTGCGTCCAGCACGATTATCGAGAAACGCTGTCCTGACCGGCATAAATCGTTTACCGAATGCTCGGGATACCGTGCTACAAGGACTTCCTGTCGATGGTTCAGACTCTTGGATTCGTCATGATCTCGAGTCTTTCCCTCATTCGGTGTTGAGATGAACTCGAGCCTACACCTGTCGAAACGCTCGCAGTGAAATGGCCCCATGGCGTTTGAACAGGCAGCAAAAAATAAGTTCTCTCCTCAAAGCCACACCGTTAAGGCGCAATCTTGTCCTCGGTGTCGGCACCCTCGAGCAAGAACTTGCGGACCTATTGCAACCTGCGGCGGTGAATTGCTTCGGTCAGGGTGCAGTTGAAAATCTTGCCAAACACACCCGAGGTCAGCCTGACGGCAGTGCAATTCGGAAGCAATCAACGATGCGCTCAGGAGTTCGTGAAACCGGGCGCGATTGACTGTCTGGGCAGGCTTATTGCAGCGTCGGATTAATGTGTAATCACAGGATACTTTGCCGCAAACTTCTCCCGCGCCAACTTGATCGAAAACTGCCAATCCACCGTCTGATGCAGGTAAGATTTTGTGGACGAACAGTTCAGCCCCACAATGGAGGCTGACATGCCCAGAAAACTTTACGACCAGCAATACAAACTCGAAGCCATTCTTGACCCTGACGGCAGCACCTGACGGGCTTGGGTCGCTCAAACTCGCGCAAGCCCAAGGCATTAACAAAACTGCCGACGGACTTGGAATCAACCCGAACATGCTTGGGCGTTGGAAACGCGAACATGAAACCAACACCAGCCAAGGCCGACCGGCCTTCACTGGCAGAGGCGTTATCG
>JANOWZ010000384.1:0-5196 GCA_031418155.1 Deinococcales bacterium | reverse complement strand
GCGCAAATGTTGCGGCGATGCGGCACGAACTTTGAGGATGTAACTGTCCTCGCCGTCCACGTCGAAGCAGTCAATGATGTTCGGCTCGAGCTTCACATATTCGATGAACGCCTCTTCCTCGCCAGTGATCGCAGCGGTTTTGACACTCAAGCGCACGAATGCGACCAAGCCTTGCTCGACTTTTTCGCCATGCAATTGCGCGGTGTAGCCAAGAATCACGCCAGACTTCTCAAGCCGCCCAATTCTCGAGTAGACGCTTGGTCCGGTCAGACCGATTTCTTTGCCGATGGCAACGTGTGTCGTTCGCGCATCGCGTTGCAGAATGCCCAGAATCTCGAGGTCTTTTTCGTCCAGGTTATTCATACGATACCTTGAAAGTAATCGTAATTTACCTAAGGTTCTTTTGTCAATTCATAGATCTCCAAATGATTCCAATGAATTACTCTCGGTTGTTCTGCAAGCTTAAGATCCTGGTCAAAGGGTTCGTCATTCGATGTCCGTTTATTCTGGACAATAGGCTTCCTGAGGATGGCGGTGCGCTCGAGTACCCGGTCAATGCGGGCAAGATTCCGGTGACAGCACTGCCGGGTGCAAGTTACTTTGACAGCGCCAACAGCTTCGCCATGATCCGAGGTCGTCATGTCGATGTTGCGATCATGGGTGGGCTCGAGGTGGATGAAGGCGCGAATCTCGCAAACTGGGCGATTCCGGGTAAGCCACTTTTGGGTGTCGGTGGCACGATGGATTTGGCGAGTGGCGCGAAAAAATTGACCATCACCATGACGCACACCAACAGTGACGGCTCGAACAAGATTGTGCCAAGTTGCGTGTTGCCATTGACGGCTCGAGGTGCGGTGGATGTGATCATCACGGATTTGGCGGTGTTTGAATTCGTCAATGGCGACCTGGTGCTGACCGAATTGATGCCGGGAGCGAATCTCGAGGATGTGCGAGCAAAAACGACTGCGAGGTTCATTGAACGCTTGTGAACAAATCCGCCCGTCACATCGCCGTGTACTACGATCAGCATTCGCCCGCTTGGACGCAATGCGCCAAACTGATATCCAGTTTTAATGCTCGAGCCTGGAAAAGCATTTACGTTCATGACGAGCACTCGAGCGCCAGCGTGCGAACCGGTCTGTCAAACTCGTTCCCGAACTGTTTTGCACCGATTTTGAGCGCAGCCTTGTTTTTTACACCCAGGTCTGTGGCTTTGCGGTGCGTTACGTTCGCCCCGAGGAGCGTTTCGCTTACCTCGATCTTGATGGGGCCGAGTTGATGCTCGAGCAAACCCTCAGGCCAGAACGTACTTTCGTTGCGGCGATGCTTGCGTATCCGTTTGCACGGGCATGAATTTGCAAATCGAGATTGCTGGGTTGCTGGCGCTACATGATCGCGTGATCGCACATGGATGTCGAATTTTTTTGCCGCTCGAGGAACGCTGGTATCGGCGCGAGACCGAAGAGGTCGGCAACCGTCAGTTCGTGGTGACGGACCCCGATGGGTATTTGTTGGGTTTTTTGAGGGCCTGGGTGCTCGGGCACCGTGATCATTCATCGGGTCCGTTTGGTCTGGCGCTGATCCCGAGCGGTTAGAATTCTGGCAGTTCATTTTGGTCCTCGAGCATGAGATTTGTTCGGACTCGAGGGTTTTGGCTTATACTCGGATCAAGAATTTTTGAATCAAACCCGTATGGAGATCACACTTGTCACCGAAGGTACGTACCCATTGCACATGGGCGGCGTCAGCGTCTGGTGCGATCAACTGATCCGTGGCCTGCCCGATTTGCATTTCCGAGTCCATGCGATTGCCTCAAACGAAGAGGAGCGCGTCTCGTGGGCTTTGCCGGAAAATGTGGTCTCGCTCGAACGCACCACCCTGTGGAGTCCCGAAAACATTCGCGGTTCGAGCTTGCCCCCCGGCGGTCGTTTCGGGCTGGCGCACGACCGATTGTGTCGAGCCCTGATCCAACCCGACGGTGCGGGAGAGGAGTTCATCGGGGCGCTCTCGGAACTGTTTGTTTACGCCCAAGAACGCGACCTCGAGACGGCATTCATGGCAAACTCGAGCGTGCAGCATCTGTTGGATGTTTGGCTGGAGGATCGGCGCAACAAGCGTCGCGCCCTGGTGCGTTCGCGTGACGAGGACATCAAACCGAGCCTCTCGGATGCGTTGGATGTCTCGAGGTTGTTGGCGCACCTGCTGCGGCCACTCTCGCACGTGCCGGTGCGTTCAGAGTTGGTGCATTGCGTCTCGAACGGCTTGGCGGCCTTGATTGGATTGGCACACAAATGGATGCATGGCACACCCCTGATCCTGACCGAACACGGCGTGTACTTGCGCGAACGCTACTTGGCGTATACGAACGCGCCGTACAGCTTTCCGGTGCGGGCCCTGACTTTGGCGTTTTACAAACTCCTCTCGAACGCCGCGTACAGCGTCGCAGACTTGATCACCCCTGGTAGCGAGTACAACCGCCGTTGGGAGTTGCGCGGCGGCGCGAACGCCAGCAAGATTCGGCCCGTGTACAACGGCATCAACCTGGCAGAATTTCCGGTCCCGACCCTCGAGCCCGAATTGCCGACGATCACCTGGTTGGGTCGGATCGATCCGATCAAGGATGTTCATACGCTGTTGCGTTCGTTTGCGCTGGTGCGCCAAGAGGTCCGCGATGCCCGTTTGCGCATCTTCGGACCAACGCCGCAAGGCAACGAGGTTTACGCACAATCGTGCAAAGACTTGGCCCGAGAACTCGGTTTGGATGGTGCAGCCACCTTTGAGGGTCGGGTCGATTCGACCCTGGATGCGTACCACGCTGGGCAAATCTACGTGCTCTCGAGCATTTCCGAAGGCTTCCCGTTTTCCTTGCTTGAGGCGATGGCAACGGGTCGGCCCGTGATCGCCACCGATGTCGGCGGCGTGCGCGAGGCCGTCGGCGAGGCGGGCGTGGTCGTGCCACCCCGAGACCATGACGCGATGGCCCAAGCCTGCATTCGATTGCTTGAGCGTGAACAGGTGCGGCGAAACTTTGGTGCAGCGGCCCGCACCAGGGTCATGACCCGCTTTTCCCTGGATTTATTCCTCGAGACCTACCGGCACATTTACACCGACATGGCCCGCCTGCGTGCGCGACGCAACCCAACCTTGGAAGCATTTATCCGTTACGGACGCGACGGTGGCGCTTCACCCATCGGCGGTGGGCGGTGAAAACCCGCGAGAAAAGAGGAAAGATCAAAGGGGAAAGTAAGACCAAAACCTCGAGTCTTTACTCTTCTCTTTTCTCTTCTTTTACTTTCCTCTGCCCTTTGGCCTCTTCACAAATCGGGTTTCAACGTCCAGAATGTCCGAACATCCACAGCCGGGGGGCACGTATGATTCCAGCACAGCAATTGGATTGGTTGACATGAGCCGGTCAGGACAGTTGACATGAGCCCTTTAGGACCGTTGACATGAGTCAACGACTCGAGTTTGCACCGGTGGCGTTGCAAGAAAAACCCATCGGCATGCGCTTGTACACCGGCCCGAACCGGCGTTCATCGCACCCGATAGACCAGCTTGCCCGCCGTTTGGACGCGGTGTGCCGCACGGCGGTCGATGCCTGGCAGATCGCGGCGGTGCTCGAGAGTGACGGCATCAACGACTCGATTGCCCGTGACGAGTACGGCATGAACGATGTCTTCGAGTTGGCGGAAGAACTGTTCAGGCGCGTCCCGTTGCGCCTCAGACCGGTTCAGGTTCAGTCCACTGGACGCATCCTGGTCAAAACCTTGCGTGAACTCTCGCACGGACCGTTGCTGGCCTGGCCGCTTTTAAGCATCCCGGCCCTGCTGACCTTGATCGGCTCAAATCAACTCGAGTGGGGTGCACTGATCGGCCTGATTGTCGGTTGGGCCTGGGCACTGGGTTCCTCGCGGCTTGCCGAACGCCTGCGTTCCCGTGACCTGACCGATGTCGCCACGACCGTGCTGCGTTCGCACGTGATGCTCAGCGGGCTCGTCCTCATGGTGGTGGTCGGGTTGGCCTGGGCATTCATGCCTCGCCTGCTCGGGGCGGCAGCATTGGCGACAGGCATCGTGGCTTTGACCGTCTCGAGCCGTGCGTTGACCAACGAAAAGCTTGAGGCGTGGTGGTTGCTCGCCAGCCTACCTGGGGCGTGTCTGGGGGTCGCGCACCTGCTCTGGCCAACCAGCATCACTGCACCCATCGCCCTGATCGGGGCCGCTGGAAGCGTCGCCCTGACCGGTTTCGCCGCCTTGCTCGGTGCGTTGCAGTTCAATCCGTTCTCTCTAACAGCCTGGAAACACAAGATTGATGGGCCTCGCGCCCGACTGGAGCGACTTCGCTTCGAGGATTGGCTCGAGTTCATTGGTTTCACGCTGCTCGGGGCCGCCTGTGGGTTGCTCGTGGCCTTCGGAGCGAATGCCGTGCAACCCGAGATTCCGCTGCATCCGTTGGTGCTTGCCGTGACGCTCGGGCCGTTGCTGCTTGGTGCGGGTGCACTCGGTTGGCCGCGCCGTCGTTTTCTGGAACGCGCCCGCGTGCATTTAAAACGCAGTTACAACTTGGAAAAGTTTTACTCCCGTGTGCGCCGCAGCTTCCTGGCCGCCCTGGTGCGTTGCTGGGTTGCGCTCGGACTGCTCTCCTGGTTGGCTTTCGGCGTGGCGCAATGGCTCGGCCTGAACTCTCAGGGCGTGCTCGAGTTGCTGATCGCCAACGGCGTGCTCGGTGGGGCATTACTTTGTACTTTTTTGCTCGCCTCACAAGGTCGGGTTGGTCTGGCCGTCTCGAGCGCGGTGGCGGCGGTGGCACTGGAGGCAATTTTGGTGATTGCCGCCCCTCACGATGTCGTATCCTTCTCACTGGCACACCTGATGGCCTGCATCGTATTGCTCGTCACCACCGTTCCCGCCTGCCTGCGTTCGGTGGCGCGACTCTCAAATTACAGGTAGGACAAACCCAGTGAAAAGATTAACGATGAAAGATGAATGTAAAATCCAGGCCATCTCGAGCCTGCATACTTTTCTCTTTCTTGCTCACAAGACAGCACCTGACGGGCTGTTCGCGCTTCTTGCTCACAAGACAGCACCTGACGGGCTGTTCGCGCTTCTTGCTCACAAGACAGCACCTGACGGGCTGTTCGCGCTTCTTGCTCACAAGACAGCACCTGACGGGCTGTTCGCGCTTCTTGCTCACAAG
>JANOWZ010000383.1:0-22719 GCA_031418155.1 Deinococcales bacterium | reverse complement strand
GTTCGACCAACGCGCCGGACTCCTTCAAAACGGGCGTATTCATCTCGAGCAACACATCGTTCCAGGCGGGCATGTCGGCGGAGGTCCAGAGGAAGAGCTTCAACTCCCAGATGTCTGGTGAGCAAGCCATCGAGACATCAGGGAGCAACTCGTTCATGAGACTCATTGTACATCTGAATTGTGGAACTGATGTGAAATTCAGACAGGCAATTTGCCCAACAAAAGTCGAGCAGAACGACGAAAATCGCACAACTCCACCTCAGCCCAAAACCTCGAGCCCGTCCTTCACGGATCAAGCCATAGAATGCGCCCATGTCTCGGATGCTGCAAAACCTGGGTTTACTGGTCGTTTTCGCGCTGCTGGCGATTTTTGCATTCATTTTCTGGCAGCAGAACCAACCGCGCATCGATGCAAGCTCGAGCCCAACCACCTCGAGCCCAACTACCTTCGGCCCAGCAAGCACGACGGTGCCAACTCCGAAACCCTCAAGGCCAGGCGATTACCGCGTGATCTTCGGCGAGTTCGTGATTATTGGTAAGCAACCCGACGGTGACAGTGTGCGCTTCAAGTCGGACAACCCGAGTTTGCTGGCCAAACTCAAAAACGCGAGCCGCCTCAAGGAATCCTCCGATGGCACGGTGCAATTGCGATTTGAGGGCATTGACGCGCCAGAATTGCATTACGGCGGCACGTTGCAACCGATGGGCCGTGAATCTCGAGACAGGCTTTTGGAATGGATTGGTTTTCGCAATCTTCGGTATCAAAACTTGAGCGTTTCTGGCTCGAGGCCAGAGCGTGTTCGTGGCGCAATCTTGAGCACGATGGTCGAAAAGAACGGTCGACCCGTGGCGTTTGTCTTGGGCGCGGCAGAGGCAACCGGTTTGCGTGACGGCTCGAGCATCACCGTGGACGATACGCGGCTTCGTCTGACCTTAAACGCGCTGTCACTCGAGAAAGGCATGTCGTATTTCACGGTTTATAACTCCATGCCAGCAGCACAAATCAAAACCTTCCAACAATTGACTGAGAAGGCCCGTGCCGCAAAACTCGGCGTTTGGGCGAAAGACAAAACCAATGAATTCACGCTCGAAAATGCCGAATCGATTGGCGAGACGGGTCAGTTGATCCTGCCGAAACTCTTCCGACGGGCCACGGATTACTTGAGTGCAGTGCGCAAAAACAAAACCCGAGCCAGTTTTAAGAAGTGGTTGATCGACTCGAGGAACACCGCCAGCCCGCAAGATGGATTGCTGCTCGAGCGTGGCAGCAAGAAACGACTGAGCGATTTGATCGAAGAGACCGGAAACCGAGTGCGTTTCAAAGCCGACACGCTCGAACTTGTCTTCAATGAGTGATTTACGCGACGCTCTTTCAGAAGCTGCTGAGCTCGACACGCAAGAGGTTGAATCGGATTCTCGAGGCGCCACCTGCCGTCGCGCTCGCCTCAGCACCGCTCGAAGTCTCGAGTCACTGAAATTCAGGTTCAAGGTCTTGCTGCCCCAAGCATGGCGTTCCAGACAATCTCGAGGTCGTGTTCGCTGGTGCGCCAATTGCTGAATGCGGCACGGATTCCTGGCTTATCGAATAGAAATGTCGGCGTGAGGAAGACCTCTCCCCCATCACGCAAGGCGTGAATAAATTGGGTCGCTCGAGCCTGATCCGCACCTTTGAGGGTGAAGCAGACAACGTTCAGACGCACCGGTGCAATCAACTCAAATTCGCTCGAGCCTGAAATTTTTTCGCCCAACACTCGAGCCAATGCTGCGTGACGTTCGATGATCTCACGATGTCCCTCGAGTCCGTAAGCGTTCAAAGCGAACCAAGCAGGCAAGGCCCGGAGCCGCCTCGAGTTTTCTGGGGTCAAATGCACAAAGTCGGGATTCGCGGTCGGCAATCCCAAATAGGCCGCGCTGTTCTGAAAGACGTTGACCTGTAAATCTTGGCGTTTGTTAAATTGCATGGCGCTGTCATACGGCACGTTCAACCACTTGTGCGCGTCCACGCAGATTGAATCGGCCTGCTCGAGCCCAGCCATCAAATGTGCAAACTTCGGGCTGAGCGCTGCGAATGCTCCAAAGGCTGCATCAACATGCAACCAGAAATTGAAACGAATTTTGAGTGCAGCGATAAGCTCGAGGTCATCAAAGTCAACCGTGTTGACCGTTCCAGAATTGGCCACGACAATGCACGGCAGGCCATTCAAATCCTCGAGCATCTTCTCGAGCGCATCAACATCGACCGCTTCACGGTTCTCGAGAAGCGGCACGGCTTTCAAACTCGAGCGTCCCATGCCGAGCATCGAGAGTGCTTTGAAGGTGCTTGAGTGCGCGGTTCCCGACAGAACTGTGATCGGACCAATCGCGTGCATGCCGTCCTGCGCGATGCTCGAACCATGTTGCTCGGCGATCCATTCGCGGGCGATGGCGAGGCCGACAAAGTTCGACATCGTTGCACCGGAAACGAAGCAACCAGAGAACGCGCTCGAAATCCCAAAAAATTCGCGCAACATATGAATAGTTTCGCGCTCCAGGTCCATCGCGCTGGAATCCAAACTCGAGGTTGGGTTGTTGTCCAGCGTCGAGGTCAGCCAGTCACCAGCGAGTGCGGCTGGAGTCGCGCCGCCCGTGACGAATCCAAGATAACGAGGTCCTGCACTGCCCGAGAATCCAGGCTCGAATCGGGTTTTGAATTGCTCGAGGGTCGCCTCAAATCCAATTCCAGATTGCGAGAGTTTGGTGAACTCGAACAGTTGCGGTTGGACTGCTGCCGCTCGAGATTCGAGTCCCGAAAGAATTCGCGCCGCCTCGAGTTGCGTCCGTTCGAGAATGCTCGAGAATTGTTCAAGATCATTCTGCAATCTTGAATTCATACGTGGATCACACCCTCCAGGTATTTCACGGCGTGACCAGAGACGATCACGCGATCACCACGAAGTTGGAGAAAAAGATGTCCGCCACGGCTCGAGGCTTGGAATGCGTGAAGGGTTTCTTTGCCGAGTCGCGCAGCCCAATATGGTGTAAGTCCGGAGTGAATCGAGCCGGTCACAGGGTCTTCAACACCACCTTTCGCGGGCCAGAAATACCTTGAGACGAAATCGACCGCTGTTCCAGGTGCGGTCACAACCACATCCAACGGTCCAAGTTTCTTGATTTTCTCGAGATTCGGAACGAGATTGCGAACATCATCCTCGTTGTCATAAACCGCAAAATACGCCTGTCGATTTTTCAGAACGTGAACTGGTTGAATGCTCAATCCCTCAAGCAATTCGGCTGGAACTTCGGTTACGGGTTCTGGTGCCTGATTTGGAAAATCCATCTCGAGCAATCTTTCCTTGCCACGTTTGATCGTCAATGCACCAACCTTCGCGGTTTCAAAAACAATCTCAGTTCGCTTCGGCTCGAGGTCAAAAATCACGAAAGCACTGGCAAGCGTGGCGTGACCGCAAAAGTCAATCTCGGTGATCGGCGAGAACCAACGAATCTCAAAGACTTCATCTCGAGCGACATAGAAGGCAGTTTCGGAAAGGTTGTTTTCGCTGGCAATCTGCTGCATCAATTCATCCGGCAACCACGAGGGCAACGGCACGACAGCGGCATAATTTCCACCGAAAACCTGATCGGTAAAAGCATCAATCTGATAAATTCTCAACTTCATTGGTTCTCTCCTTGAGCGCGAGCACGCGCTGTGAAATGTTCAAAACGTCCATCGCCATAAGATCGGATCACTTCCGAAATCACGATTTGATACCCGTTGTACCAGCGTGCGTATTGGCGTTTTGCCTCAAGGTAAATTGGGTGTCTCGAGAACGATTGCAGGTTCTCGAGGTTGTCCCAGTAGTACGTTGCATTGACTTTTTTACCGTCGGTTGACCTCCAAGATTCCTGTCCGAGATAGCCCGGCGGCGCGAGCGCAACCGCATCGATTTGTGTGTTGAGGTTGTGGAAGGTTTCGTCGTATTCGCCAGAATGAAAGGGGAACGCGATCGTGTGCATTTTCAATCTCCTTCTCAGCGAATTGCTGGACCCTCGAGCAGCAGCAAGCGCACCGCCAACGCGAGCAGCACGACACCCAAGAACCAGCCTTGGTATTTTGCGGCGTTCGGATTGCGTTGCAAGAAGCTTCCAACCTGTCCACTGAACGCCCCGAGCATGATGTTGAAGAGCACGCCCGCAATCGTCAGGCTGAACCCAAGAATCACGATTTGCATCGGCACATTGCCGTTTTGGGTTTTCACAAATTGCGGCAGGAAGACCATGAAGAAAAGAAGTGCTTTCGGATTCAAAAGATTGTTGATGGTTGCACGTCGAACAATGTTGTAGAACGAATCGTTTTGCCGCTCGAGCGTGCCAATTCCACCGGGATGCCGAATCGCGTTGATGGCGAGCCAGACGAGGTAAATCGCGCCAGCGTAACGCAGGATGTCGAACGATGGCGGCCACGCCGCGACGAGTGCAGTGATGCCAGTGGCGGTCAGAATCGTGAAGATCAGATCGGCCAAGCCAATGCCGAGCGCGGCGGCCAGACCGCCGCGAGTGCCGTGCGTAACACCGTGTGAAAGCACGAAGGCCATGTTGGGACCGGGCGACAAAAACAGCGTCAACACGGCGAGCAGAAACAATCCAAAGGTGGTTGGTTCAATCATCCCTTGCTCCAATCTCGAGTCAGGCGGTCGGGTCAAATTTGGTCATGTAACGATCAGGGTTCTCAAGCGTGGTAAATCCGTATTGTGCGTACAAACCGTGCGCGTCTCGCGTGGCGAGTATCCAGCGGCGCAAGCCCTGCAAGTCTGGATGCTCGAGAATGGTTTGAACAAGCCACTTGCCTAACCCGTGACCTTGATGGGATTCGAGGATGAAGACATCGGCAAGGTAAGCGAAGGTGGCGTGATCGGTGACGACTCGAGCGAATCCGATTTGTGTTTCGTTTTCGTACACGCCGAAGCACAACGAGTGTTTCAATGACCGTTCAATCACGGCTCGAGAGCGTTGGTTGGACCAGTAGGCTCGAGCGAGGTATTCAACAATCACCTCGAGTTGCAGGCGTTCGGGTTCGTCTGAAATAGAGTAGGTGTCTCGGGTCCAATTCATGTCTTATTTCCTCGAGACGAGCACAAGCCCGATCAGGCACAATGCAATACCGATCAGGTTGGGAAGACTCAGGCGTTCGCGGAAGAAGTACACGCCGATGGGAATTGCGAGCATGGCAACGCTGATGTTGGCGATCAGTCCTGTCAGACTGATTTGACCTCCGGCCCGCACCGCGAGTATCCAGGCGAGTTCGATGCCAACGACGCTGGCAGCAAGAAGCAGCACGGGCCAAGTCGTGCCGCGCAATCCCTCGAGCAAGGTTTTTTCGCGTTGATCTAACAGTGCAAACGCAAGACAGACGGTGAATGCCAATCCGTAGACGACGGTCAGTAAATGCCACGGACTGAGGTTCGGCAGGAGTTTTTGCGAAACCTGATACGCCAAGATGCTCGAGATCAGCAGGCCCAGCGCGAGAAAATAGGGGCTCATTGGTGCCTCGCCATTCTTGAAAGGGTGATCGAAGCCAGCACAATCGCTGCGGCAAAAATCGTTTGCCAGTGAATCACCTCGTGCAAAATCAAAGCAGCCCAGGTGATCGAAAGGATCGGTTGAACCAGTTGCAACTGGCTCGAGCGTGCGATTCCCGCGAGCGCAAGCCCGCGATACCAGGCGAAGAATGCAACGTACATGCTGATGGCACTGACATACGCGAAGCTCAACCAGGCGGGCAGGCTGACGAGTTCTGGGTGTTGCGGCCAGTTCAGCAGCACTGGCACGATCAGGAATGGGCTCGAGAAGACAAGCGCCCAGGAGATCACGCGCCATCCCTCGAGTTCTTTGGACAGGCGACCCCCTTCGACGTATCCGAGCGCCCCGAGGATGCCCGCGCCGAGCAGCAGCGCATCGGCGGCTTGTGGTTTACCAGCGCCTTCGATCATGGCAAAAACGAGAATCCCGACAATTCCGATGCCGACCGCAACCCAGAACAGTGGCGTGGTGCGTTCTCGAGTGCGCAGGACACCCAGTGCGGCGGTCATCGCGGGAAGCAGGCCGACGATGACCACGCCGTGAATTGAGGGGACGCTCTGCATGGCGAGGCTCGAGAGGAGCGGGAAACCAACGACGACTCCGAGCGCCGTCACAAGAAGCGGTATCCAGTGTCTGCGCTCCGGCAGGCGTTCACCTCGAGCGAGCAGAACGACGATGGCAATCAACGTGGCGACCAATGCCCGTCCAAGTCCAACGAAGGTTCCGCCAAGTTCTGGTGCGACGATTCGGGTGAATGGCAGCGTGAAACTGAAGGCCAGAATCCCGAGTCCGGCCATGACCGTACCCTCGAGTTCATGTTTGATCGTGGTTGGTGTTATCGTGTTCGTTTGGATAACGTTACTCTGTTGTTTCACGAAGTATGATAACACCATGCAAGCGTTCCGGTCCAATCCCAATGGCGACCTCAATACCAACCCGAATGCCATCCATCGGCTCCTCGAGCACCTTGAGCGCGATGTCATCGCCATTACACCAGCCGGAGATCGCCTGCCGAGCGTGCGCGAACTGGTCAAGCGTTACCAAGTCTCTCCAGTAACCGTCTCTAGAGCTTTAACGGAACTGACTCGGCGCGGAGCAATCATCACGCGGCCCGGAAACGGAACATTCGTGGCCCGAACTGGTGCTCTGACCTCTAGCGTTGAGCCAAATAAACATGACCTCGCGTGGCAGAGTGTGGCGCTGGGTGCTCGAGCTTTCGTGCCGGAGGACATGCAAGCGCCGCTGCTCGCGCCTCGGGCCGGGTTACTGCCGCTGGGAACGGGCTATCCAGATTCGTCCTTGTTTCCAACCCGTGAACTCGAACGGGCGATGCTGCGGGCGGCAAAACACCCGGAACTGTGGTCTCGAGTGCCGGTCGAAGGGCTCGAGGCGTTGCGCACCTGGTTCGCTCAGGAGTTGGGCGGCATCGCTAGGGCTGAGGATGTGCTGATCGTGCCCGGAGGTCAGGCGGCAGTTTCGACCACGCTGCGAGCGATCATCGCCCCCGGCGAGGCGGTCTTGTTCGAGTCTCCAACCTATTTCGGGGCGCTCGCCGTGGCGCAATCGGCTGGATTGCGGGCCGTTCCCGTACCAACCGACGCGAACGGCATCCGACCAGATTTACTCGAGGCGGCCTTCAAAACCTCGAACGCCAAAGCCCTGTATTTGCAACCCCTGTACGCCAACCCGACTGGCGCGGTGCTCGAGGATTCCCGACGCGCCCAAGTGCTCGAGATTGCGGCACGGGCGAATGCCTTCGTGATTGAGGACGATTACGCTCGAGATTTCACGCTGGATTTTCACGCTCCGCCGCCATTGTGGACGCTCGCGCCGGAACGGGTGATCTACCTGCGCAGCTTGACCAAATCGAGCGCCCCCGGAATGCGAATCGCCGGAATCGTCGCGCTCGGACCAGTCATGCAACGTTTGCGACTCTCGAGGATGGTTGATGACATGTTTGTCGGTGGCCCGTTGCAGGCGGTCGCGCTCGAGTTTGTGACCAGCCCAACCCGGCGCAAGCATTTGGTCCGGGTCCGTGAGGCCCTGCGTTCGCGGAGAGGGGCCGCTCTACAGGCGCTCGAGCAGCATTTTCCGGTGGCCCGCGTGACCGCGATTCCCAGGGGTGGATTCTGCCTCTGGCTCGAGTTGCCGAGCATCGACGAAACAAGTTTTGTGCTCGAGGCCGCGAAAGTTGGCGTGCAAATCACTGTCGGTCGCGCCTGGTTTCCCGCCGAGGCATCTGGCACGTTCTTGCGCCTGTCCTTCGCCGCCGCCGATGAACGCACGCTCGAGGAGGGCCTCACGAGGCTGGGAAGGGTTTGGCAGGCCAGCTTTGCCAACACGCGCTAAGCTGAAGTGTGACTCGCACCGTCACACTCGAGTTGCGCCTGCTCGGACCGCCCGCCATTCATTTGGCTGGCATTGAAATCAGTCCACCGACCCGCAAGAGCCTGGCGTTGCTGGCATACCTGGCGCTCGAGGGTTCGCAGTCTCGTGGCAAATTGGCGGATTTGCTGTGGAGCGATCTGGACGAGGATGGCGCTCGCAAGAACCTGCGCAAAGAATTGTTCCGTTTACGCGGCAGCCCGCTTGAGCCGTTCATTCACACGCCAGAAGATCGCGTTGAATTGATCGGTGTTCAGGTCGATGCCAGACGTTTTGCCACTTCGACCGAGGCGGAAGACGCAAACGCCCTCGAGCATCATCATGGCGGTTTACTCGAGGGTTTCAACGTCAGCGGCGCCATCGGTTTTGAGGATTGGCTCGAGGCCGCACGTGAACGTTTTTCGGGCCTGCTCGGACGGGCACTGGTCCACCGTGTTCGGACGCTCGAATTGGGTGGTGATCTGCGGGCCGCCATGCAGACACAGCAACGCCTGGTGGCACTCGATGCGCTTCAGGAATCTGCAACCCGCGAACTGATGCGCCTCCACGCCAAACTCGGGGATCGGGTCGCGGCGCTCGAAGCGTTTGATCGGTTTGAACAAATCCTCAAATCCGAATTGGGTTTGCAACCATTGCCGGAAACCATTGCGCTTGTTCGTCGCATTGAGGTCTCGCAGGACGATGAACCGACAGCGCAACCGGAAATGCCAAACTCGCCGCGCCTCGAGCGTCCGCCGTTGGTGGGACGCGATGCGGCCTGGTCCTGGCTCGAGCAGCCACATTCTGGAGTGCGTTTGTTGCTCGCCGAATCCGGTGTCGGCAAGACGCGATTGGCAAGCGATTTCGCCCGAACTCGAGGGTTCACCTTCACCATGCGCGGCTTCGAGGCGGCCTCTTCAACACCGCTTTATCCAATTGCCGAGGCGTTGCGTTCTCGACTCGAGCAGGATTCTGTTTGGCTAGAGGCACTCGATCCGGGTTGGCGGCGCGAGGCGGCGAGGCTCGTGCCGGAACTCTGGCCGGAACGCACTGGAACCGATGGTCCACCCAGCAGCGAGGGTCGCGCCCGGTTTCTCGAGGGTTTGACCCGAGCCGTGCTCGCCGCGATGCCACGACCGGCAACGCTTCTTCTTGATGACCTGCATTGGTTTGATGCCTCAAGCCTGGAGTTGATCTCGCACCTGATTCGCAAACTCGAGAGTGATGTCCTGATCTTGGCTACCGCTCGCCCATTCGAGGCGAGCGAAAACAGTGCCGTGACCTCCACCCTCAGCGCCCTCGAGCGTGAGGGCAAACTTGAACGTTACCAACTCGAGCCGTTGACTGGCGCACAAACCCGATCCTTGATTCAAGCGCTTTCGGGCGAACGGGCCGAGCGCTTTTCCGAACGCCTGCACAATGCGACCGGCGGAAACGTCCTGTTCGCGCTCGAGACGCTGCGTGGTCTGTTCAGCGAGGGCTTGTTGCGCCTCGCCGATGACGGCGGTTGGATCACACCTTTTGATGAAAGCACCGAGGATTACACCGAACTGCCCATCCCAAGTCAAGTGCGCGAGATTGCCCTGGCCCGCATCGCACGGCTCGGACCGGCCTGTGGCCGCTGGTTGGAAGCCTCGAGCCTTGCCGGTGAACCCTTCGAGGCGAGTTGGATGGAGGGCGCAACCGCCCTTTCCGAGTGGGAATCGCTCGAGGCGTTGGAACGCGCAGTGCAGGCCCAAGTGCTCGAGGCGACCGGGAACGGCGAGTACCGATTTATCCATGACCTCGTGCGTCGCAGCCTGTCCGATGGCTTGAGCCTCGAGCGGCGCAAATTGATCCATCGACGGCTCGCCAGCAATCTGATCTCAGAAAAGGCCGCGCCAGGATTGATCGCCGATCACTTGGAATCTGCCGGTCGCAAACTCGAGGCCATCACCTGGCACGTCAAGGCGTTCGAGGCGGCACAGGCTGTCTACGCGCATGCCGAGGCTCGCGCCCGAATCGCGCGGGCGTTGGTGCTCGAGCCGGATGATTTGACGGCATTCAAACTCCACCGTGACGCGGCTGGCCTCGAGTTGATGGTTCTGAACTTGGATGCGCTCGAGGCGCACGCGAAAGCCATGCTCGAGGTTGCGATCCAACTCAAAGACAAATCGCTCGAGGCTGAGGCGAGCCTGATGCTGGCCCGCACTCGGCTGTACCGTGCAGATTTTACTGGCGGGCTGGAACTCGCCGAACGCGCCAACACACTCATTACCGACTCGAGCGGCGAAACGGCCTTGGTGCTCGCTACCGCATTGATCGCCTGCGGTCGTGCCTCAGAGGCCGAACCCATCCTGATTGCGGCCCTTGAGCGCAGTGCAGCCAAAACCAAAGGGGATTTGCACGGCATCCTCAAAGTCCTGTACCAACAGCGCGGCGAACTTGAGCAGAGTGTCAGACATGGTCGCGCCGCGCTCGAGGCATACAGGACGGCCCGCGCCCGCGAGGATGAACTCAAAACGCTGGCGCAACTTGCGCAAACGCTCGGGCAATTGGGACGGTCACAAGAGGCGCTCGAGTTGCTCAGCACCGCTGTCAGCGAGGCCCGCACACTCGGCTTTGAGCGTTCGCTCGCTTTGGCCTTGACCTTGCAGGCCGAAGAAAGTTTGCGCGTCAACAACCTCGAAACCGCCGAGGCCGCGATTGCCGAGGGCTTGGAACTCTCGCGTGGCAAAAGTCTGGCCCGTGAAGCGCAGCTCGAGAGTTTGGCTGGGCGTTTGCACCGTCGGGCTGGACGTTACGGCGCAGCAGTCAGGGCCGCAAGGCTTGCGCTCACACTGACCGAAAAACTGGCGTTACCCGCCCAACTGACCGTGCAGCACCTCGTCAATGCAGAACTCTGGCTGGATTTGGGAGCGCTCGAGTTGGCGCAAGAAACCCTCAAGTCTGCCAATGAATGCCTGAATGGTTCCAACTTGCAGGCGTACACCCTGCCACTCGAGACGCTTCTGGCACGACTCGAATTTGAATCGGGCCAATTGGCTGAGGCACACTCAAGGCTCGCGCCGCTCACCGATTTGGCAGATCGCGCACCACCGGAGCAACGCACCGCCTTCATTTGCGTTTACGCCCGCATCCTGATCGATTTGGGCGAGGTCTCGAGCGCCACCACCCTGATCGCTCATGTTGATCCACCACAATGGATGCGGGCGAGGCTCGAGGGGGTACGGCAAATGACTGCGAAAAATCCCACAACGCCGGAACAGTTGAAGATTATTCTTGAACATGCGCCGCCGCTCGAAAAGCTCGAATTGCTCTGCACCCTGAAGGATTCCAAAGCAACCGGGCTCGAGGTTGAACGGCTCGAAAAACAATTGACCGGCAGTCTCGATGGCCACCCGGAACTGCTGGGGATTTTTCTGACACGATTGGGAACGCTGCGGGAACGCGGCATGGCTCATGATGCACTCAGGAGTGAACCATGAATCAACTCGAAGAACTTAACCTGACCCTGCGGCTCTCGAACTCCGGTGGCCAAGCCTTCATGACCTTAGAGGGCCCAAGCTTTGAACGCATGAGGTTCGAGCACCTTGACGAACTCTTGCGATACCTTCGCGTCCTGACCGAACCTCGAGCCAAACGGGGGTTACGTTGAAATTCTCCAGCATTGCACTGACCCTTCTGCTGGGTATGGCATTGAGCGCCTGCAACCCAACGACCGGCGGCACGACCGACGGCACCAACGACACGCTGCCCGCCGATCAAGGTGCAGATTTTGCCAACGGTTACACCAGCAGCACCGAGCAGGCCGTCTCGAGCATCAGCCTGTATGATGTCATCACCGCCTCAAGCGTGACCGGTTCAAACCAGAGCGACTCGAGCCTGATCAACTTGAACATGCCTATCCGCATCAGAGCACTACCAGCAGGTTGCAGGACCATCGGTGCGGGTTCCAACGACGACCGGGACGAAGACGGCATCCCCCAAGAGGTCACGTACCGATTTAACCCAGACAAATGCAAGCTGAAAATTCCGAATGGTGAACGCACCGTTGCCGGAACGCTGCGCATCGGCAGCACCCGAAAAGAGAACCGGGGTGGCTACCAGGAACGGCTCGAGGTGATCCTGATCGACCGCATTGGGAATCAAGTCATCAGCGAACGACGCAGCGGCACGGCCATCCTGATTCCCCGCAACCGCCGGGGCGTTAAACAACTCGATAAGATCTTTAAGCTCGAGGTCAGGCGCAGCGTCAATGGTCGGGCCGAATTCTCGTACCGCAACAACATCGTTTACTCGTTCGTCCCGGATGGCACAGACGGTGGCGAGGTCAACAAGGCACTGCCCGCCGGAACCGTTTCGGTTGCGGGGAGCAGCGAATGGTTCCAGGGGGAACGCAAAACCCGTTCGTTTGTGGTCAACAGTCCAACCACACTGACCTACGACCCGACCTGCGCCAAACAACAGGGCCAAGGCATCACTGGTGGTACGGAAACACTCAATCAAGATGGCAAGGTCGTGCAGATCACCTACGGTGCGTGTGGGATTGCAGCAACCGTACAGTTCGATCCGAAGTAAGACAAGCCATCTCCATCAAGCCTCGGGCCGATACGCTCGAGGCTTTTTTCATAGCGGGCAAACGAATTTGAGTCCAGAATCAAGCTTGGTTATCCAGACTCGAACCACCCTGGTCTTCAGGGAACGCTCGAGAAAATGAGCGGGAACGCTCCGGGAACACCAGCTTCGCTAACCTCATCTCAATAGGTGAGGCAAGCCCACCAGACCACCAAGACCCGGCGCAATCAAAATCCGGGCAAAGGAAACCAAATGACCAAGCCAGTCCTGATCACCTCCGTGCTCGTCCTCGCCTTCGCCCTGGCAAGCTGTGGCAGCACCCCCAACCTCAAACCCAATGCACCATTGACTGGTCAGAGCCTCGCCGCCTCGACCGCCGCTGCCGTCAGTGATGAGGCCGCCAGCGCCGCCTCGAGCCTGACCGCCAGCAACGCCATGACCGACTTGAGCTTTGATAGCGTCTCACTCGCCTCGAGTGGTGCCGGACTCGGCATTCAGTCTGAGGGACCAAAACGCGACGGCGACCGCAAACCCGGCTTTAAACCCGGCAAGCCCAACGAGAAGTGCGTGACCATCACGCCATCACCGGTCGTGGACACCGACGGTGATAAAGTCCCGGACAGCGCCACCATGACCTTCGATTGCAGCCGCGACAGCACGGGGTACAGCTTCTCGAGGACCGGTACGATTCAGATCAGTGATCCCTCGAGCATCGCCGGAGAGGGCGGTTTCGATTCCGTCATCAACCTCAGCGAGAAGCGCACGAACAAACTGACCGGCAAGGTGGTGAGCGAAACCCGCACCGGTGAACGCCACCCGCGCCGTA
This sequence comes from Deinococcales bacterium, assembly GCA_031418155.1. GTDB lineage: Bacteria > Deinococcota > Deinococci > Deinococcales > JAAFIG01 > JANOWZ01. Next base: position 9,416 of record JANOWZ010000383.1, on the reverse strand, counting down.
ACGGTGACAAGATCACGCAAAACCACGACATCACGATTGCCCGTACCGTCACCGACGAACCGGATGCCAGCATTCACAACGTCTGGAAACTCGAGTTCGCGGCGACGACAGCAGGCAGCATCGTCAAAGGATCGCTCCTGCCAGCAGGAACGCTCTCGATTGATGGCACGCACACGGTCTTGCGCGACGGTGCGACCCGCACGTACAGCATCCAAACCCCGACCGTGCTGACCTACGATCCAACTTGCGATGCCGATGTCAAATACGTTTCGGGCATCCTGAAAGTCACCGCAACCGGCGCTGAGAAAGATGGCACGCTCGAGATCGCCTACGGCGCTTGCGGCACCGATCCGGTCATCACCAAGAACGGCGAGGCTGTCAAGGTCAAGCTGCCGATGCCATCGAAATAAGCCTGAATCGGATTTGAGGGGTCATCTACTCGCGCATCGAAACCTCGCCCCGTCCTCCTGCTCACCCGATGACAGAAGTTCCTGACTCAATCGAAGATCAATGAACCCGATACAAACGCATGATGCTCATCGATCAGGAACTTCTGTCATGGACAACAACTTGCCCTCACCCCCTCGAGACGCCATGCTCGAGGGGGCTTTTTATTTGAGCGCCCGCCATTCCTCGGCCAGCATCGCGTAAAGGGCGTTGTTGGTGTACTCGCCATGAACCACCCACGATTGGCGTTCGATGCCCTCAAGTTTGAATCCCAGACGTTCGGCCACGGCCCTAGAGGCTTGATTGCGCACGTCGGTGTGCAAAACCAAACGGTTAAGTTTCAATTCCTCAAAGACGAACTCGAGCATCGCATTCAAGGCATTGCTCATCAGGCCACGCCCGGTGACATTCGCACCGAGCCAATAGCCGATCTCAGTCGAGTTGACCATTCGATCCAGCGGGAAGAACAGCACCCCGCCGACCATCTTTCCCTCGAGCCAAATCCCAACCCAGGGCAACGCATCTTCGGCGTAACGGGCGATGCCGCGTTTGATGAAGCGTTCGGCATCCTCGAGCGTGTTGATTGATTCGCCCCAACCGAGGTACACGCCGAGGTGCGCCCGGTTCGTGTCGATGAATTCCAGGAACGTTTGCGCGTGACGAAACTCGAGCATTCGCAATTCCGCGCCATCGCCAAGGTCGTGTTTGAACATGCCCAATCTAAACATGACCCGAGAGACCACGCTCGGCCATCTCGAGTCAATGCACAATTTGGCTCAGCCCAAAGATTCGGGCGAACGCGCCGAGTAGAACAACCTGGCGTGCTCGGTGAGAGCGTAATTGTCGGTCATTCCCGCTAAGTAATCGCAGACGGCACGCTCAAGACCGACCTGTTCAAACCGGGCCTGCACAGATTCGGGCAAACTCGCGGGCTGCTCGAGAAACCGTGTGAACAACGCCTCGAGAATCCGTTCAACGTTCTGACGTTGCACGATCACCTGTGGATGACGGTACAGGTTCTCGAACAAAAACGCTTTCAATTCGCGGCGTTCCTGGTTCAAGTTTTCGCTTTGCAATACCAGTGGCTCGTCCGCATTTCGCACATCCTTAAGCGAACGAATCTTCAAACCCTCAAGGTTCGCAGCAGTCATCAGGATCACATCGTTGATAATCTCGCCCAACATCTCGCGGATCAACACGCGGCGTTCAAACTCACTGACCTGACGCGGATTCAAACCGAGTTGCGCCGTCAACCGCCGCCAAAGTCGAACGTGTTCGAGATCACTGGCCTGCACCAAACCCGAACGGATACCATCATCCAAATCGTGGGCACTGTAGGCAATCGAATCGGCGGTATCGGCAATGCTCGCCTCGAGTGAGGGACGCCAGTCGGGTTCAAACAGCGCGATCTCCGGTGGAGAAACCTCACGTTCATGCTTGACCAAACCCTCGAGCGTTTCCCACGACAGATTAAGCCCATCAAAATCCGCGTAGCGTTTCTCGAGCAAGGTGACGACCCGGTATGTCTGGCGGTTGTGCTCAAAACCAGAGTCGGTCCTGGCCCGCATCAGGCGCTCGAGGACATCTTCGCCCGTGTGACCAAATGGCGAATGCCCGAGGTCATGCGCGAGGGAAATCGTCTCGGTCAAATCCTCGTTCACGCCCAAAGCGCGGGCGATGTTTCGGGCGACCTGAACCACCTCGAGCGTGTGCGTCAAACGGTTGCGGTAATGGTCGCCCGTGGAGGACAAAAACACCTGCGTCTTCCCCTCGAGCCGTCGGAAGGCCGTTGTGTGCAACACCCGGTCACGGTCACGCCCAAACGCCGTGCGCGTGGCGCTCTCCGCTTCGGGATGCAAACGACCCCTCGAGTCACCCGCACGAACCGCAAAAGGCGCAAGCACCTGCCGCTCGAGGTCTTCGAGTTCACGGCGGTTGCGAATCATGGCCCGAGTTTAACTCGAGCATCACAAAATTCTGGGCCTTGTTCGAGTTGACAAAACATGCTACCCTCGGACCTGCAAGAGCCAAGAAATGGCGCTCGCGGGTATGATGTAATGGTAGCATCCCAGCCTTCCAAGCTGATCGTATCGGTTCGAGTCCGATTACCCGCTCCAATTAAAAGCCGTCAAACAAAGCACCCCTCGAGCGATCACAGACTCGAGGGGTGCTTTCAACCAAGCATTTCAGCGCAACAGGTTGACTACGATTTTGATCACGGTTTCCATGAGCACGAATGCCCACGTTTTGATGGTGTAGTGCCCACTGCTCTCCACTTTGGCCTCTAACGTGGCGATGCGTTGCTCTAGACTGACTAGTTTTCGTGGCAGTATGCGATTAACCGCTGTATATGGTTTGGCTGTTTTGATACTTGCGGCTAACTTGCCATTTGATGTTGGTGTATTTTTCATGGTCTTCACTTCCTGGTTTTGATTTCCCTTTGGCGGCCACCGATAAGGATGTTTCAATTTTGCTGTGCTTGTAGCACTATAAAAAAAGGTGCTACAAAAACGCTACAAGCCTCTTTCGATGAACCAGTCATGTACCAGATTGATCGACGGCGCAAAATGCGTGCGGTTCGATCAATTCAAGAACTTCCGAGGACACCACGATTCGACCCAAATTCAAGGCCCTTGACCGAATTATTCCCCTTGATTTGGATGGATCTAACGTCTGCCGAATCCTCTCAGGAGACTTTTGTTGTTCCCCCGAATACCGCTTCTAACCATTTTGAGTACCTGACAATCAGCGCTGTAGAGGACGGTGGAGTTTTGAACGACCTCGCTGCTTCTGACCTCACTGCCAACAACGAGAAGACCCCAGGTGTAGCAGCGCGACTGGCCGAAAAATATGGGATGCTCGAGCTTCAATACTATTCAGACTCGCAAGGCGAACCAGTAGAGGTTTGGGTCGCACTTGGGAAAGGTGTAAGCCTCTTTACCGAAATCGCAGATGAGTTAAACGCACAAAACCCGAATCCCGAAAACCTTAGAAGCTTACTTTCAGGATTCAACAGAATCGCATGGGAGCATATGGGAATGTCCCTCGTTCCCGGTACTGTTTTCAATAGCCTGTCCACAGCCGATAATAACGACATTCCAGAACTTGCGCGGGAAGCACTCGCCCAGTGGATTGAGAGCATTCCGAACCGTGATTCTATAAATTTTCAACTGCAATCCCGGTTAGAGGGCGGACAGGTGCGCACGAGTGTGATCGCCCTAAATTTCCGTGCGGCGCTTGGAATCGTTCTCGGGCGATATCTATCCAAAAAAACTAACTCGATTCGATGCAAAAACAAAGCTTGCAGACGGTGGTTTATTAGGACTCGAGGCAGCATTCTGTATGGTGCACCAACGGACACTCTGCGGAAGAATTGCCGCACTTATGATTTGCGAGAACAACCATGTCCGTGGGAACGGGAGAACCGAAATACTGTGACCAACCCATGACCCACATCAACTGATTCAATTCCAGTACCAATTCTCTTGCCCCACCACCGTTTTCATCTTCCCCACCCTCAACCCGCATTAGACTCGAGCCACCACAATTCCAAAGGAGAACACATGAAAAAGCTGTTGCTGCTTTCACTCGGTCTGGCATTCCTCGCGGCCTGCAATACGGCCACCGTGATGCCCACGGAAGAATACTCGAGTTTGACCTGACCCGGTTTTGATTGATCGGTTGCAGTACACCACGAATTAATTGGCATGGCTTTTCATCCAAACCAACCACTGGACGTTTGGGGTTGTAAGTTTGATTTCCTCTAGTGCACCGCCACCTTGATTTCTACGTATTACTTCATATACTCCGAAATCCGTTGGCGCTGCACTGGACACTACTCCCGTTGGTCGGGTGATTTTGAGAAAACCACTCAAAATCACCGTGGTCTTGCACCAGGGATCGTTCATCATGCAACGCATGTTTCACGTGACGATGGTTTTGGTCAGTTGTTTGAGCAGGCCGTTCTCGCCGGTGATGTCTTCGGTGCTGGTGTTGCCTTGCAGGAGTTGGTCGATGAGTTTTGGGTCGATGGGTTGTGTCTTCCTATGCCTCTTTCTTTGTCTCAGGATGGCATTTACACAAAAAATTTAAAACTCCCGGCTGAACAGTGTCCGCCACTGTGTTCATGCACCAGGAATCCGTAGCAGTGTTTGAAAATCTTCTGGAATCCCACCGCAATGGACATTGAGTTGTCGGGCGATGTCTGTTTGCAGACGCCTGCTCGCATCTGCACCATGAAGTTCGCTGGTGGCACGGATTTGCATGGCGATGACCTCTGGCAGAAATGGGTTGATTTTGATGAGGCGTTCAGCGAGTTGCAGGCAGAGGTCGTGTCGTCCTTGGGCGTGTAATTTCTCGAGCACGACGATGCCTTGTCTGGTCAGTTGGGCTTCGATTTCGTTGCGCACTTCTTCGGTCCAGGGTGTGTCTAGGGTATTCAGGAATGGACCTTTGTAATCCTCGAGTTTGTCGATGAGGTCGCCGTGGTTGAGTTCGCGCAATGCCCGCAAGAGTTCTTGTGCGTCCCAGCGCAGGCGCAAGTTGTTGGTTTGGATGCTGTAGGTGCGGCTGTCGCGGTCGTAGGGCAGGCTGAGACCGGGGATGTGGCGTTGCAGTTCGTAGCGACTTTGATGCAGGTAGGATCGGAATTGGCTGTTGGTGCCTTCAAACACGGCCAGTTGGATTTCGCTGAGGTCGGCATTGGGGTGTTCAAGCAGGTAGGTCAGGATCGCCAGGGTGCGTGACAGGCCGATGTTGAGTTTGACGTGTCGGGCGTTGTGTTGAATCTGCGCCGTGCCGAGGGTTTTGAGCAACACCTCGCCGGTATTGTTGGGTTGAATTTCTTGGCGGCGTGCGGAGAGCAGTGTGCTGCGGGTCAGGGGCAGGTGCTCGAGTTCGAGTTTGATGTTGGCTTGATCCATGCGTCCGAGGATGTGTCTGGCCGCCTCGAGCGCATGATTGGCTTTTTCGGGTTGGTCGTATTGCAGCATGGCTTCGCACAGGTGCAGGGCGTTGATGGCGTTGTCATGAGCGTGTTGCAGGTCCAGAGCAGCGGTCTGGGCCGCTTGCAGCGTCTCGAAAACATCTTGGTGGTGGTTGTGCGTGTGCCAGCGGGCCATGCCGAGTTGCACTTGGGCTTGCAGGCCATCGTTGTTGCGGGCCAAGCTTTGGGCCTGCTCGAGGTGCTCGCGGGTCAAGTTGATGGGGTAGGACGGGTGCATGAAAACGCGGGCAAAACCGAGTTGGGCGTGCAGTTGCAGTTCGGTTTGTTGATGTCCGACGGTCAGGGCAACAACGTGTTCGAGGTCTTTGATGCTGTCTTCATGACGGTTTTGGCTGTGTCGGTGGTGGGCGCGGATCAGGTGAATGTGGGCTTGCAGCATGTAGTTCAGGTGCTCGAGTGTGGTGTTTTCGAGCACTGGGTCAAGTTGTTGATGTTGTTCGGGGCTGGTGCTGGTGACTTGCGGCTGGATCGGGTCGAGGTGGTCGAGCACTTCGAGCATCCAGTGCTGGTCGTTGCCGGATGCTTTCGATGCGATCAGCAGCGCAAGTTTGGCAAGGCCTGGGCGGAAGATGCGGTGTTGCGGCTCGAGGGCGTGTGGTTGTGCCAGCAGGATGGCTTCGCTGGCCTGTTCGTGGTCGTTGTTGTGGTGGGCGAGTACCGCCCGAAGTTGGTGATAGAGCATCTGCCCAGTGCTGTCGAGGTGTTGATCTTGGATCGCCTCGAGCGTGATTTGTGCCGCTTTGGTTTCTTGATGTGCTTGGTAGACCAGCCCGAGCATGGCGGCAGCGGTTTCAAAACCCTCGAGCTTGGCGCGGGTCAGGTGTTCTATCGCGGGCAGTGGATGTCCAAGGTGGATGTGGGCGTGGGCGGTCCAGAAGCGGTCAGTGGGTGTGAGTGGATGCTGTTGCGCGTACCTGAGCACCCAAGGGAAGTTGGAATGTGCAATCAGGTTGGCGATAGCTTCAGCCGCAAGCCCGAAAGGTGTTGGCTCGGGTGGAGCTGCGCCTGGTTTTCGTTTAGGCTCTCGCACCATTGAAACAGGGTAGCAAAATATGTAAATAAGTGCTAGCACAAAGTACTTTTAATGGAGTTTGAGATCAAGGTGCCCGCTCTGAAAGCTCCGCTAGATTCAGGTTTGAGTACGGCAAGCATCCTGGACGAAACAACTTCTTGCTCACACAGCACCGTGCGGGCTGATCGCGCTTCCTGGTTTGATCTCAAGAAGCGACCCAAGCCCGATAGGTGCTGCTGTAGGGTCAAGAAGCGACCCAAGCCCGATAGGTGCTGCTGTAGGGTCAAGAAGGTGCCGCTTTCGGTGCAAGAAGTTATTTCATCCCAAGTCCTGAACCCAATGTCATCTTTGCCGCAATTGGCCCGAGCCAGTCACATTAATTTCGTCCCGAGAGCAGCATCAGCGCAGGTCCAATTTCACCCCCTGCAAGATGTAACTCAACGGTGGGCGGGCCACAAGCCGCTCGAGGTGCGCGAAGACGTTGCTGATGTCGTGATCGAACTCGTCAAAGGCGGTGATGCTCATGCCCGCCCGCAACAGTCCGCCTATGATGTCGCTGGTCTTGTGGTGAAACCAATACATTGACCGCGATTCATACGTGCCGTTGCCCAGGTAGTCCAAGCCGTGTGAGAGCACGTTCGGTTCGGTCTGCATGTATGAACGGCAAAAGGCGAGCGGTTCGCGGTAATCGGTCTCATTGAAAGCATCGAGCATCGGGTGCATCTCGTAAATAAAAACCTGACCGCCGGGACGCAACAGGCTCGAGATCAGCGCGGTGAACGCGGCACAGTCCGGCATCCAACCGAACACGCCAACCGTGATGTAGACCAAATCAAACCTGCCCAGCACGTCCTCTGGCAGTTCAAAGACGTTGGCCCGCAGGAATTCAACGTCCAGTTTGGCCGCCGTGTTCAAGGCTCGAGCCTGCACGACGAATTCGTCGCTGATGTCTACGCCCAGGCAATCTCCAGCCCCGAAGAGGTTCTTGATCGACAAGAGTTCACGCCCGTTGTTGCAGCAAAGTTGAATCACGTTTTTGCCCTGAAGCTGCAAGGCCCGCAGGCGTTCGACCTCGTGTTGACGGTTCAGGCTCGAGAATCCCGGCGTGGCGAATCCTTGCCGTAGGAATTCAAAAGTGCGAAGTGCGTGGATCGGTGCGGCCTCGTTCCAAGCGGCGCGGTTGGCTTCGATGTAACTGGATTCGGTTTGGCCAATTTCGGTGGGCACGGTTCCTCCTGCATGGGAAGTCGGCTGTAAACGCGATTCGATGGATGTCGAACGAGATGGAGCAGCCAAAAACCCTCTTGGGACTCCCGCTTGACTGGAGACCTCTAGAGGGTTCTATCAGATGCCCGTAGATGAAGCGTCCATGTTGATTCAAGCATTAACTTTGCAATCTGATACACAAAACTTGTGAGTGAGATAGTGACCCAAACATTCACTGGCTCACTGCGGTAGGTTGCTGATGTAGTCAATTTGCGTGCTTGCCTCCAGGGTAAATTTGCCCTTGGCCGCATTGCTGGCAAAGTCCGTGGCGGGCTCGAGTTGGACCTCTTGCAGCACCAATTCGATCCGGTCTTGGCTCAGTGTTTTGAGGGTGACAAATCCCGAGCGCGAATCCCAGAACCCGGTTGGCTTGCCCTCAGCGTTGGTGTTTTGAAAGTACGTGACCGAGGCGGTGCCGTTGTTCAATCCTCGAGATGGAATCAGGGGATAAAGCTGCCCCGCCCTGAGCGGACCATTGAAGCAAATGTAGAGCCCCTGGCTTTGGCCTTGGACCATCACTTGGCAGGCGCTGTCCTTGAAATTCGCGTAGATTTGCGTCGGTGCGAATGTGCTCGGCTCGAGGTTGGAGGTGCCCAATTGCAGGCTTTGCCGATGTGTGCCGCCGTGTTGCGTCGATGCGACGGATTTCAGGCTGACGGCACGCTCGAGGTTGTAATGAGCGGAGCGCAACCTGATGGTGATGGTGGTTTCCGTCGTGACCTTGCCACGCAATGTGATTGTGCCGTGCTGGTCGTGCGGCGCAATTGTGGTGCTGCTCGAGGTCAGGCCGCTGGGTAAGGCTTGGGGTTCAATGCTGATCGGTTGGTTCTGTCCGTTGCGGGCAATCTTGACGTTCAGGTTGATTTCATTGCTGCCGGTTCTGGTTGGTGTGATTGAAACGATCTGAAATGGCAAATCGGTGCCGACACTTTCCAGGCTCGGCTGCGTAATTTCTTCGGGGGTGCTTGGCGCGTTGGGCGCGATTGGCGTGGCGCACGAACTGAGGATCAGGCAGGCCAGAATGATGATGGTGTTTTTCATGGTTTCCCCGTTGCGGTGAGGGCGGTACTTCAGACTGGGCTTGCTTGGTGACGCACAATCGTCCAGGCCCGTGTTCATGGCGAAGACCATATAGTGCTAGCACTTTTAAATTGACAGTTTCCTTACCTTCACTCCTTGAACAGATCAAAAGACTGCTATAAGCGCCGATTTTCACTTTTGGCGAAATTGAAACTTTTGTAATTTGTGCATACCTTAAAATGCAATGCTCGAGAATCGCCCTTTGAACCCCTCGGGGCAATGACATATTCAACGCAAAGGCAATTTGCGCTTGCTTGAGGGTGTTTTTGTGGAGTTCGCGCCTCTTGAAATTACTTCTGAGCCATCCCTTTTAAAAACCAATGAAGAAAATTTACGGCCACTCACTTCTTATAGTGCTAGCACTATATACAGACTGCTTGCCAAGGCACGCAGCACGCCACAAGGCAACAACAGACAAGGAGCCTATGAACAAACTCATCGCCAGCGGCCTCATCCTCGGGATCAGCCTGATCGGATGCCAAAGCCCACCAACCGCCAACCCACCCGACCACAACATCACCCGCAAAGAATTCAACTACGCCACCACCCAAACCGTTGCGCTCGAGGTCAACGTCACCGCCGCCGGAAGCGCCGCCAAAGCCGCAC
>JANOWZ010000382.1:0-7506 GCA_031418155.1 Deinococcales bacterium | reverse complement strand
GGGCTTGCGGTGCGGCTCGCATTGGACGAGGCGAAATGATTCCGGCACTCCGTATTGCTACTCACAACGATCTCGAGGTTGTTCGTGAAATTCTGGAAGCAAGTCAGCTTTCGGCGCACGGCATTCTCGAGCCGAACACATCGTATTGGTTGGCCGAAATCAACAATCGTGCGACAGGTTGCATCGGTCTCGAGTGGGGTGCAGATGCGGCCCTGTTGCGCAGCGCAGCCGTGTTACCAGACCATCGTGGAAACAGCATTGGCACGCGCTTGCTCGAGACGGCAGTGAACGGTGCTCGAGATCAGCAGAAACGAAACGTGTACTTATTCAGCACCGATGCAGGCGAATACTGGACGCACCAAGGTTTTCAAGAAGTGCCTGTTTCTGAATTGGTCGAGGCGTTACCTGATGCGCCGCAAGTCCATCATTACCAGGACATCGGCTGGTTGCCAACCGAAATCGCATGGAGGCTCGAGGTCGCATGATTCCAAATTTATGCAACGCCACAAAAGACGATGCTGAACTGATCGCGCAACTCACGCGGGCCTGTTGGGTTGGCAAGCCAGAAAACTCGAGCGGACACCGTGAGACACCCGAAAAAGTCTTGAGCGATCTCGAGGATGGTTTGGCGATCATCATGGAATTGGACGGTATTCCGGTAGGCAGCATTCGGTATTTCCCTGTCTTCAACATTGGCGAGGATGGCGAGAAGTACGGACCAGTCGCGCTCGAGATTGGACGGTTGGGCATCCTGCCCGAACATCGCGGTCGTGGACTTTCGACATGGTTGATGAACGAAGTCATGATGCGGGCCACATCTCGAGGCATCGAAGAATTGCGGCTGGCTGTACGAACCGATGAACCGGGCTTGCTCGAGTTTTACAAACGCCAAGGCTTTTTCGAAGACGACAGCATCACGTACTCGCACGCGAATCCGAAGTCTCAAAAACCAATCACGATGCGCAAATATCTGTTTCATCGCGGACCACCCAGGGGTGAATGGGTATGAACAGAAATCAAATTCAGTTTGGAGAAACCCTGTGAGCAACCCTAAAAAACCTTGGGGTGGACGCTTTGAGGCCGCCACCGACAAACTCGTTGAAGCCTTCAATGCCAGCGTGGATTTTGACAAGCGCCTGGTGCTCGAGGACATCGCCGGTTCTCAGGCGCACGTGCGAATGCTGGGTCAGGTCGGCATTCTCGAGGCTGTTGAGGTCAGTGAAATTCTCGCGGGTCTCGAGAGCGTGCTGGCGGAAGTCACGGCTGGGATTTTCCCGTGGCGCGTCGAACTCGAGGATGTTCACATGAACGTTGAAACGCGATTGCGCGAATTGATCGGGCCGGTCGCGGGCAAGTTGCACACGGCACGTTCGCGCAACGATCAGGTGGCGCTCGATTTTCGCCTGTGGGTTAAACGCGCCAGCCTTCGCATGACGCACAAGCTCGAGCGTTTGCGTGAGGTCATGCTCTCCGAGGCGGAACGCAACATGGGCACGATCATGCCCGGATACACGCACTTGCAGGTGGCACAACCAATCCTTTTATCGCATTGGTTCATGGCGTATTTTGAAATGTTCTCTCGGGACATCACGCGCTTTTACGATGCCGTGAACCGCATGAATGAATCACCGCTCGGGGCGGGCGCGTTGGCGGGCACACCTTGGCTGATAGACCGATTTGCCACGGCAAAGGAACTTGGTTTTGCTGGACCGACGCGCAACAGTTTGGACAGCGTGGGTTCTCGGGATTTTGCGCTCGAGTTTCTGGCCGCCTGTTCAATCTCGATGGCGCACCTGAGTCGAATTTCTGAAGAACTGATTTTGTATTCGACATTCGAGTTTGGCTTCGTGGTCCTGCCCGATTCACACACGACGGGATCTTCGATCATGCCGCAGAAGAAAAACCCGGACGTTTCAGAATTGGCTCGAGGGAAAGCTGGGCGAGTGTTTGGCGATTTGATGGCGCTCTTGACGGTGGTGAAAGGCACGCCGCTTGCGTACAACAAGGATTTCCAGGAAGACAAGGAACCCGTCTTTGATGCCGCCGACACGCTCGAGGTGATCCTGGATTTGTACGTAGACATGTTGCCGCTGTGCAAATGGCAAGCTGCCACCACCAAGCTTGCCGCCGCCCGAGGCTACAGCACCGCCACAGACCTTGCTGATTACCTGGCGCGACAAGGCGTGCCATTCCGTGAGGCGCACGAGGTTGTGGGCAAACTGGTGGCGTTGTGCGTGAACACGGACCGGCAACTCTGGGATCTGACCGAATCGGAACTCTTGGGTGCACACGAAAAACTCGATGCTCGAGCGTTGGAGTTTGTGACCGTTGAATCCAGTGTCGCTGCCCGACGAAGTTATGGCGGGACCGGACCGGAACAAGTATCGGAGGCCATTCAAAGCGCTAAGAAATTACTTTCAGGAGTCTGACCATGCCGAACCCAACGCCACGCAACGCGCCAACCATTGCCACAAAACTGCCCGAGGCTGCACCGCTCGATTTGCGCAACGCCTCGCTCGAGGACATTCCTCGAATCAGTGCTTTGATCAAATATTGGGCGGAAAAAGGCCGAATGCTCGAGCGCAGCGAAGAATTGTTGAAAGCCACGATTCACGAATTTTTGATCCTCGAGTTGTCCGATGGAACGCTTGCGGGCGTGGTTGGCTTGCACCGCATGGCCGAAGATCTCGCCGAGGTTCGCGGCCTCGCCATCGCACCAGGATTTCAAGGCCAGGGCCTCGGACGCTGGTTGGTGCTTGGTGCAGAACGCATGGCCAGGGATTGGGGTTTGAAACGTTTGTTCGCCTGGACTTATGAGCAACGTTTTTTCGAGAAATGCGGTTACAACCGGATCCCTCGGGAGGAAAGCACACTCCCAACGGAGATTCACGTTGAATGCACGCGCTGCGCGTTTTTGAAAAACTGCCAGGAAATTCCGATGCTGAAACGGATCGACCTGCCAAAGCCGATCACGTCGTAGGCTCGAGCATTGTTTTTCGATGCACAACTGAAACTGGACCCAGCGTGATGCTGGGTCCAGTTTTGATCTTGAGCTTGGGTTTAGTCGATGTCGATGTAGTGATCGCCGACCTTGGCATCGGTGTAGGTGCAGGAGCGCTGCGTGACGACAAGGTTTCCTTCTGGGCGACCATCGGTGAGGGTCAAAGAACCCTTGTTGATGCCGCAATCGGAGTAGGTCAGGCCGCTGGTGCTCAAACCGATCACAGTGTCCAAACCGGGTTGGGACAGGCCAACCTTACCGGTGATGCTCAGGTTGCCGCCATCGCCGTACTCGTTGACGTTGTATGGTTTCACGTTCGAATCGAGGCGTGCCGACAGGGTTTTGCCATCGATGGTCAAATCTGCGCCGAGGGCGATGTCGTAGCTGCTGGATTTGTTGATGATGTCCAAACCGAAGTTGAGTTTGGCATTGCCGTTGATGTCAATGTTCGTGCCACCGAGGTTGACTTTGCCTTGGCCTGTAACGTTCAGTGCGGTCACGAACAGAAAGCTGTTGTCATCCGCGTTAGGGCTGTGGTCTTCAAGCTCGAGTTTGCCGTTCAGGTAGACTTTGCCGCTTTTGCCGTTGGTGGTGAAGGTGTAGGCGCAATTGTTGAAGGTCACGACTGCGGAGACTGGAATGCCATCGTTATCGGCATCGCCACCGGTAGAATTCGAGGTGAAGGTGCCGCCCGCATCGCACGATTGCGTGCCGACATCAAGTTCGTTGCTGAATGCCTTGCCGAGGGCTGCCAAACCGCCGATGATCGAGGCTGGGCCACCGCCCGCCGAGACACCATTGACGATGCCGCGCAGCAGGGCCGCGTTTTCTTTGGTGAGCTGAGCGAAGTCGACGTTTTTGGTCAGGTCTCCGGTCGGTCCTGTTGGGATGCGGCTGGTGCTGCCACCGTTGTTGCCGCCGTTGTTGCCGCCGTTTCCATCGCCGTCGGTGTTGTTGTCAATAGGTGTGGTGGTGCTGGTGACGGCTGGGGTGCCTTTTGGGGTGCCGCAGGCACTGAGGGCGAGAACCCCGAGTGTTGCCATAACCCATGCTTTGGACTGCTTCATACTGACCTCCCTGAATTTGTCCTGGGCCCCCCAAGCCTGGGACTGCGCTTCAAATCTAAAGAGCAACTATCCGAATCTGATGTGGAAATTCAAATTTTAGACCTCTCTTTCTCATCATTGCCGTGTCGGATTTTTCATTCTCCATGAGCGTTCGGCTGCGCTGTGCCCAGATCATGCGGCCTGGACATTAAAGTGACTTAAACGGCTTGTAAGGAATTCGTGACAAAAGTTATTTTCGGATCATCCAAGTGACCACAGGATGAAAATTGCATCCTGGTCAAAACACTGACGTTTGGGAGAGCAGCCGCCGTGAACGAAAGCGTGAAGCGCGACGGCAAGACAGGTTCAATCCTTTTGAAAACCAAGTGAAGATTTACCCCACCAAGGCGGTGCAAAGGCACAGTTCAAAAGTGAGCCTCGAGCCAAACTGGACCGGGTATAAAATGAACGTTCTCTGAGGAATTCTTCCGGTGTCACGGTCCGAAGGAAGTGCTCGAGAAACCAGCAGCATTTTGAGGCTGATCGATCTTGACAAGCCAATCTGGTTTGCGAACCCCAGACCGAGAACTCAGCCTGATCCAGTGGGCGGGTCCTCACCCACAACGTCAACAGAGGCATTCCAGTTCTGGCGGACAATGAAGCAAAAAATCCAATCAGACAGGCCATCCTCAACTCGAGCGGCCTCCTCAAATCATGGTGCGCGTTTGAACTCCAGCGGAAAAACCCCGGTGAACAACCTCGGCCATGCCAGGTGAGGTTGGCCCCACTCGAGCATCACACCGGGTAAGTTCGGTGCAAAATGCTTGTCAAATAAATCTCGAGCCAGAGGTGTGATTCGTTTGGCAATCTCGCTTTCGGCACTGCCGCGCTGTTCGCCCAAGTCAAACGGGCTGGGATTCCCAAGTGCCTCGCGCACCTCACCCCGCACGCGACCCTGGTACAACCAATCGTCGACCAACCTCGAGAAATTCGCCTCGCACAAAGCCAACGGGTCGGCACACTCGAGGGCGATCACGCCGCTGGCAATCGCCCCGCCGAGCGTGTTGCCCGCCGTGTTCCACCCGCCAAACCCGGCGAGTTGGGTCACATCAATGCGAGCCAGCATCATTCGCACCAGCCGGTCCTCCGTGCCGTTTGCGTAGGCGACATCGGCGATCACGACGTTGCGCTGCGCTGCAAGGTCATCCTGGATGCGCTCGAGAAATTCGGGCAGGTGCCGGTTGGCGGTGTCCACGCCCTCAAAGTTCGGTTGACGGTGCGCTTGCTTCAATGCGGGTGCATTCACAGCGAAGATCAAATCGGCGGTCTGGGGTCTCGAGGCGGGTACGCAACCGGCGGACCGCAGGTGCGCCTTGACCAGTTCGCCGAGCTGTCGGTCCTCGTAGAGCATCACCGATTGTTCGGCGAGGCGGCTCGGGTAACGCACCCAAACTTTGGGTTTGCGCCCAGAATGGTTCACAATCGCGCGGGCGAGCAGCACGGCGGCCACCTCGTCCGCGCCGGGGTACACATCGGCCCGATCCCAAACCTTGAGCCCATCGATTCGCGCCTCGAGCCTGCGCCGATCACGGGCGGCCAGACCATACGGCGTGGTGTCGTCCAAGGTCAGGCACAAATGCTCGAGCGTGCCATCGGCCAGCATTTCAAGAGCCCGTTGATGCAGCGCGTGGTTGCGTTCTCGCGTCCCAAGCCAATCCTCGAGAATGTCTGTCGGCACGGCAGCACGGGCCTCCGCAAGCGTGGTTGCGGCCTCACCCCGTTCGACTCGATCCATCCATTCTGAGACGAGCCGCAACTGCTTGCCCCACTCGCCGTAATACGGTTTTTCCTCGAGCGGATCGTTGTCGTGCGCCACCCGCACGATCACGCCATACGCCAGGATTCGCAAGTTCGGATTGATGCGTTTGAGTTCGCGCAGCAACTCGAGCCGAGCCAGCGCATCTTCGAGCGAATCGGTCACGCGCCGCGCCGGGATCATGCCGCCCAGACACAGCGTCTCTATCGTGATGATCGCCACGTCCGCCCAAGTAGCCTGTTCAAGCAACCACGCAGCCATTGCACCCGTATCACCCGGAGTGTTCAAGTCATTCAACATTTCCAACGGTGGCGAACGCATCTTGAGTCCTGCCGCCCTCGCCAGTTGATGCGGGTAATCGAGCGTTGGAGGTCGCGTGTCGCAGGGGAGAAGAAGAACATTTTTCATGCCCCATCAGTTTAGCTCGAGCGTCCTCATCCTCGGGTCCGACTCAAGTCCTCTTCGATGTCACGCAACGCCAAATCCAACGCATTGGCTGAAAGCTGAATCTCCCAGGCCGAAAGCGCCAACGACACCAGCATCAGGGCGAGACTGCCCGCAAAAATCACGTTTGCCGTGATGGGCCAACCGGCAAACAACGCCGCCATGCACAGCACGCACAAGAATAAACTCGAAACGCCGATGGTCTGCATGTTTTTGATTAAGCTGATGCGAAAGCGCAAGGCATGAATTTGTGCAAGCAAGCCGCTTTGATGGTCCTGCTGGTACTGCTCGAGCAGTTTGCGCACGGCGGAGGTGAGCGCCAGGAAGCGATTGGTGTACGCCAGCATCAGCAAGGAAATGGTTGGGAACAGTAATGCCGGTGTGGAAATGCTGATCTCCATGATAAGAGTATTTCCCACAGGCTCGAGATGGAATAATCACGTCATGCCCGAACTCCCCGAAGTTGAAACCACGCGCCTTGCGCTCGAGCCATACTTGTTGGGCCGAACGGTGGTCGGAGTGCATCACAGTGATCCGGGCAAGTACCGCAACACGCTCGATGCGATTGGACGGCGTGTCACGGCGCTCGAGCGGCGCGGCAAGTATTTGATCTTCCGACTCGAAGATGATTTGGACGTGATCGTACATTTGAAAATGACCGGCGGTTTTCGCTTTCCTGAAACCGGTACGCGATTTCTCGAGCCTCCGCGCTTTGAACGCCTTCGACTCGAAACGGACTTGGGTGAGGTCAGTTACGTCGATGCGCGACGCTTCGGCTTCTGGGAGGTCGTTCCACGCAACGGTTGGGCGCACATCGCAACACTTGCCAACATGGGGCCGGAACCGTTGGGCGAAGCATTCCACCTCGAGCCGTTCGCGCTGAACATGGCGAAAATCTCGAAAGTCAAACCGGTGTTGCTGTCGCAAAAACCGGTCGCGGGTGTCGGTAACATTTACGCCGATGAAAGCCTGTGGCAAGCCAAAATTCATCCCGAGGCGGGCAAACTCAGTGCGGCACAATCCAAGCGCCTGCACACGGCAATCAAAGCGGTCATGGCTCGAGCGGTCGAGGCTGGGGGCAGCACGCTTTCGGACAACTCGTACCAGCAACCGGACGGCAACCCAGGCTATTTCCAACTCGAGCACGCCGTGTATGACCGGGCGGGTCAGGCGTGCAAACGTTGCGGCACGCCAATCGA
>JANOWZ010000381.1:0-2318 GCA_031418155.1 Deinococcales bacterium | reverse complement strand
CCATCCCGCCGGTACGCGACCGCCAACCAGTTGCCACCACCGAGGGCTTGAAAGTCAGGTGCGGGCCGTTCGGGTTGCGCATCTGGAAGATCAACGAACCACACGCCGAGCACCCACACATGGTCTGGAACCTCGAGTGCGCTTGGTACGGGTGCGGGATCACCCCAACCTTGTTCGGGAACCATCATCTTTGGCATGGTTCGAGCAGTGATTTGCGCCAAGACGTTCAGCACACTTAAGGTGTGTTCTTCGAGCACAAGAATGCCAGCCCTCAGCGATTCGAGCTTGGTTTGCTGCGAGGCTGACGCTTGGGGTTGCCAGTCTTCAAGTTGTGCCCTGAGGTACGGGACGCTCTCGAGGCTGCTGCGGTAGACACCGAACAGGTGTTTGAGCGTCTCTTGTGGTGGCTTGATGTCAAGGTTGAGGATTTGCTCGAGTTGGCTTTTCGCGGTTTGCAAATCACGAGTTGCGCTGAGCAACTCATCCAGGATGGCTGGGAGTTGCGCAATGGGCAACAGTGAGGGTTTGGCAGGCATGAATGAGCTTATGCGAGTCTGCTGGCGTGAACCATTCCGAGCAGAGGTCTTGGATCAAGACCCTCGGGTTGCACGGATCGCGCTGGTTGAATCCCGTGTTCCTCGAGATCAGCCCGTCACGTCCTGAACCGGTCCCCCTCGAGCCAAAGAACCCCGCTGACTGGTATTATTTGCCAGAACAAACGATCTGGACAACCTGGCGATGCCCTCTCGGGGCTGCAACAACCGCAAGGCACTCGAGGCGTTTTTCAAGCTTGACTTCACGGCTGGACGGGCCAGACGAACAGGCTCGAGAGGAGATTGATGAGAAAAATCGTTTCATTCATGCACGTTTCACTCGATGGGTTCGTCTGCGGTTTGAACGGTGAACTCGGGTGGGTCAACATTGGTGACGAAATCGGCGCTGATGTGGACATCCGTCTGCAAAAAATTGGTGCCGCCATCTACGGACGTGTGACCTACGGGATGATGGCTGGCTACTGGCCGACCGTGTCATCCAACCCGAACAGCAGCGCTCGAGATTTGGCACATGCCGCCTGGGTTGAGAACCTTCCCAAAATCGTTGTATCAAGATCGCTCGAGAAAACCGATTGGAACAACACGACCTTGATTCGGGATCATGTCTCTGAGGAGATCGAAAAACTCAAACAGCTACCGGGCGACGACCTGATGATCTTTGGCAGCCCGAAGTTGACGCACCTGCTCGCGCAACTTGGTTCGGTAGATGAGTACCTGATGTACCTCAATCCCGTGCTGGTGGGTGCTGGCACGCCATTGTTTGAGGCTGGAAGCAAACCAGGCAAGCTGAAGTTGCTCGAGGAGAACGTGTTTCACGCTGGAGTAATTGCCTTGCGGTACGCCCTGGATCGATAGGTTTTTCTGTAAGGATGTCCACAAGATTCGGGCGCTCAATTGCTGTTCCAGAGCCAGTGCCATCCCAACATCACGCGCTGAACCGATCACCCTCGAGCGCCCGCACCTGCCCGAGTCCACCGAGCAATTCGAGCAGTTCTGAAACCCGGTCCGCGACGGCAAACCTCGAGCGGTTGAATACCTCAGAGGTTATGTTTGCCCGCACCATGAAATAAATGGCGACTCAAGCAGTCAATTGTGGCCGTTCCATTGACGCATTGAGTTTGGTGCGAACCGTTTGCCAGTCTGGAAAGCACCTCGAGAGCGGCGCATAAAACCGCCGTTTGTGGTGCAGGTGAACGGTGTGGATCAATTCGTGTGTGATCACGTCATCGATTAACGGAACATCACGGCTTTGCGCAAACCAAGAAAGTATTTCAGGTCGTTGAGGTAGCGTTTGCGCACATCCTCGGGCGTTTCATCCAAGAATTTCGGGTTCGAGAGGGCCAGTTTGAGCGTCTTGACGAAACTCGAGCGCGCGTCGTAGAACGCATCGCGCCGGTCCTGAGGATAGAGCCATTCCTGCCTCGCCCCAGAATCCTGTTGGTTCTGCACGCCTTTGAAAACATCCCAAACGTGCGTGTGACGCACCGATAACAAACCGATCTCGATGCCCACATCCTCGAGCGCATCGCGCACGTCCTCGATATCGCTCCGCTTGTTAAAAATTTTGCGGTATCGAATCGCATCGAGTTTGCTCGAGACGGCAAACTGCCCTTTTAAACCGGTGCGTTCCTCGGAGGCGGTGAAGCTCTTGAAATGCATACCGATGTCAAACGCGATCTCTTGCAGGCGTGCGTTCGCCTCGAGCACCGTTTCGGCACTTCTGAACTTGCGTTTCAAATCCGATTTTTGCAACGGGGTCAAGGC